>CALMWK010000060.1 GCA_937873375.1 Candidatus Bathyarchaeota archaeon | reverse complement strand
ACGTAATTTCCGTAGTCTTTAAACGTCAAGTAACCTAGAAGAAGGATAATAGAGGGAACGTTTGTTTGAATGGGAAGCCGCTTGTCTCCATAGTTTCCGCGGGACTCTCAAAATTCGGAAAACACGAAGGGCTCTTCGCCAGAGAAATCTTCTCCTTAGCCGTAAAAGAAGCGTTTGACCGCTGCCCAAAACTGGACCCAAAACGCGACATCAAAGCCCTATTCATCGGACACATGGGCGAATCCTACGAACATCAGGGACACATGGGCGCAGCCGCAGCAGACTGGGCAGGACTACTGGGCATTCCAGCTACGCGGACGGAAGCTGCTTGTGCTTCTTCAGGCGCAGCATTACGCAGTGGCGTTTACGCGGTGCTTTCAGGCTTAGCAGACGTGGTCATGGTGGGCGGCGTAGAAAAAATGACGCATCGAACCACGGCGGAAGTCACTGAGTATCTTGCGATGGCGTCGGATTACCCGTTTGAACAGTTCCACGGCATAACGTTCCCCGGTTTGTTTGCGTTGATGGCTACGGCACACATGAACGCTTACGGCACTACACAGGAACAGATGGCAAAAGTCGCTGTGAAGAACCATCACCATGCAAGCTTGAACCCAAAGGCACACATGCAAAAGGAAATTACAGTTGAAAACGTTTTAGCCTCCAAAATGGTTGCGTGGCCACTGAAAATTTACGATTGCTCCCTAATAACGGACGGGGCAAGCTGCATAATACTCACCAAACCTGAGATAGCAGGAAAATTCACTGATATGCCCGTACACATTGTCGGTTCAGGTCAAGCCAGCGACACAATCGGCTTATACGAACGCAAAACCCTAACCAGTTTGCAGTCGGCGAAGTTGGCTGCGAAAACAGCCTATGAAATGGCCGCGGTTAAGCCTGAAGACGTCAACTTGGCTGAAGTGCATGACTGTTTTACTTTCGCGGAAATCATGGCTTACGAGGATTTAGGTTTCTGCAAGGTGGGTGAAGGCGGAAAGCTGGTTGTAGAAGGCAAAACGGCGCTTGGAGGAAGACTTCCAGTTAACACCAGTGGCGGATTGAAAGCTAAGGGGCATCCAGTTGGGGCAACTGGGGTAGCACAAGCCTATGAGATGTATCTTCAATTGACAGGGCAAGCAGATAAACGCCAAGTCAAGGATGCGCAGGTGGGTTTGACGCATAACGTGGGTGGTTCAGGTGCCACCGCGACAGTTCACGTTTACAGGAGCGACCAAGCATGAGCACCCAAGCACCGTTTACGATTGAGCAGTTCTACAAATATTTGGCTGAGGGTAAATTGATGGCGGGTAAATGCCTCAAATGTGGAAAAATTCATTTGCCGCCAAGACCCTTATGCGACAACTGCTACGGGCAAGACTTTGAGTGGACCGAAGTCTCTGGGAAAGGCAAGCTTTTGACGTACACGATTATTCATGTGGCGCCGCCTCAATTCCAAACGTTGGCACCATACGCAGTGGGCATTGTGCAGTTGGAAAATGGGTTGAAGATTCCAGGGATGATTTCAGGCGTACAGCAAGAACAGCTCAAAGTAGGCTTGGAGTTGACTATAGATTTTGCTGCTTGCTCAGCGGGTCAAGCGTGGCCACAGTGGCAAAGATACTGCTTTAGGCAAACGTAAGTGCCTTTTACGGTGTAGTTTGCGTTGGTTTACTGGAAGCTTGGCTTTTAATCACTAAAAAGCCTATGAGTAAAAAGCTTGTTACAATCGCTTCCTGCAGATACATAACGGATATCCAACTGTTTACACAAAAAAGCCATGTGAAAATAAACAATGCTGCTGCAAAAAGTGTTTTAGTTATCGTTTGGGTGTATCTTGAAAAAAGGACCATTGCTAGAAGAACCATTAGCACCATTTTGATTATAAAAAATGTTTTAGCACCAATCGCTTCAATTACAGGGCTTAGAAAGTACGTTAAATTTGCGACAGAAGTTGACCCATAATAAGTTCCTGCGATACTACCATGGGTGCCTGTCCACCATCCAAAAACGCTGTTGAGGAAACTTGGCCAGTCCCAAAAGAAGAATATTGTCAAAATTATGGCTGAGGGCGCTAATGCAACCATGTTCTTCCAGTTGAGAATCTTAGACTTAGTTTTTCTGATAATGTGCACTATGACAAATATGGCGAAGAGGGTTCCTATTGGTTGGGTTAAAGCAGTGAAGCCTGTGGTTGCTAGGCTTAATTTGTTTTTCCCTGTTGCCAGAAAGTAGGTTGTTAGTATTATGAAGAAACCTGCAAGGGTATGTATGTAGTCGCTTCCGCCCCATGCAAACCCAAACACGAGAATATACAGTATGGACAGAAATCGCCCAAAGGATTCATGACCTAGTTCTTTGAAGGTTTTCAACAGCAAAATTGCCGCGAACATGGTTACAATCATTGTTCCAGCTTTTAGGTTGGAGAAGTGGGGAACAGCGGAAATAGGTGAAGTTGGAAGTACGGAGAATAAACCATAATAGAATAGGGTTGTTGGGAAATAGGAGTATGGCGTGGCTGTTCCCTGAGCCCATCCATATTCCATTGGGTAGATTTTGCTGTAGGGTGATACGCCTTGAAGGAAGGTTTGGAAGGCTTTTATGCTGATTTCTCCCTCTTCGCTTCCCCAGTTCCAAATGACGTTGTTGAAATATAGAAAACAAACTAGGCACGCAAGAATTAAGAACAAAATCATAGGTCGGCGAAGCTTCTCCAAACTCTTAAGGTTCGTTTTTCTTATTCGCCGAATGTGCTTCAAACCGAAATATGTGAAAAAACTAGAAATTAGGGCAATTGCCAGATACCCAAAAAAATAAAGTGCGTAATTGAAATCAAGTTTACCCAGAAAAGTAATACTTAAAATGATAATTACTGTTCCCAGATAAACAATCAAGTCGCCACGAGAGTATTTTTGGGGACGTACCAACAACCAACACGCAAAAAAGATTAGAACGGTTAGAAGAGGGGCGAGCCAAAACGAATTCGTTATATCTCCTGCAAAAGAGCCATAAAAAATTGTTATTAACGCTAGCAATAAACCCGCTGAAGCGAAATCCATTTCGCCGATTTTCAAAAGACTCGCCAAAACAAGCTATCTACTGAATCAATTTATAAATTTACCGTAACTTTGTTAAGTAGAAACAAAAAAGAAAGGGCGAAGGTTTCGGCGTTTACCCGAATATAAAGCCTAAAATCACGCCTATTATCAAGCCTAGACCAAGCGGTAGAATGCCTATCAGAAGGATGCCGTATTGGTAGACAACTGGTGTGTACGTTGTCGCTAAGTCTTGCAGCGAGCCGAGGCTTAAACCGAAAAAGCCAAAGTACGCGACGACAACTAATATGACGGCTGCTATGATGGCCCATTTGAGGAATTTCTTAACAAGGAAGCCTACGACTAAGCCGATGATGAAGGGAATAGCCATTACTACTATGGTGGGCAGTCCAGCTAGGGTTCCGCCTGTTATGAATCCGAGTAGGTCGCCAAGCATGTCCATGGGTGGAATCATTTTCTAAATTCACTCTCCTTTTCCGTTTAAACTGACGTTTTATGTATTATTCTTTGGTGGGTACTTATGTTTTGCCATAAACGCCAAAACAGGGGAAAACGCACAATAACCCGAAAAAACACAGTCACCCTGAAACGAGCGGAACAACATGGCTGAAAAAGAGGTTACTTGGGATTTATCTGAACTGTTTCCATCCATAACAGATGCTTCCGTTGAGAAAGCAGTGAGTAATGTTTTAGGTTTGGCTGAGGCTTTTGAGAAGAAGTGCCGCGGAAAAATCGCCACCTTCACCCCGCAAGAGCTGCTAACCTGCATCCGAGAGTTCGAGGCGTTCCAAGCTAAACTCCAAGACATCGCCCTTTACGCGATGCTATCATTCTCTGCGAACATGACTCTGCCCCAGACGCAGGCGCTCTACGACAGAGTCAACAAACTGGAAGCGCGGCTGGGTAAGCAGTTGGCGTTTTTCTCGCTGGAACTTGGCGCCTTAGTCAAAAATAAACCGCAGTTGATAGTTGACCCAGTTTTGGCAGGGTACAAGCATTGGTTGGAGCGGGTCCAGCGCAGAGCAGCACATATGCTGTCCGAAGTGGAGGAGCAGCTTATCATTGAGAAGGACCAGTTTGGCGTGAACGCTTGGGAGGAACTGCAGAGCAAGTGGCTCAACACCCGCATGTTCGAAGTTACAGTCTTAGGCGAAAAAAAGGCACTCAGTTACGGCGAAGCCAACGGGTTGCTGCCGTATCCTGACCGCGCCACCCGCGAATCAGCAAACAAAGCCATCTACGGTTTGCTGGGAAAAGACGGGGAAATTTTTGCTTCGGCGTTGCGCAGCATCTGCAACGACTGGGTCACCGTTTCCGAGCGCAGAAAGTACACTTCGCCTATGGAGTCAAGCCTTTTGAGCAACGACACACAGCAACACATAGTGGACAGTTTACTACGAGTAATTGAGGACAACGCAGGCGCGTACCGCCGCTACTTGAAGCTAAAAGCCAAGCTTATGGGGTTGCCAGTGCTGGGGAATCATGATGTTGTGGCGCCTCTGCCCAATGCTCTTGACTTGAAGTTCACGTTCGAAGACGCGCAGAGCATTGTCACGCGAGCCTACAGCAAATTTGACGAGGAATACGCCGCTGGGGTTAAGGATGTGTTTTCGAGGCACCATGTGGATGCTTCACCGCGGTTCGGCAAACGAAACGGCGCTTTCTGCGCAGGCTGGTACAACGGCAAATCAGCGTTTATACTGGGCAACTACACAGGGTCTTTGAATGACGTTTACACTTTGGCGCATGAGTTGGGGCACGCCACACATGACTATTACGCGCATCGGAGCCAGACCATCATGAATTTGAGTATGCCGTCGGTTGTGGCGGAGACCGCGTCGATTTTCGGTGAACTCCTGCTCACGGATTTGCTGCTGGAAGAGGCGAAATCTGATGCCGAGCGCAAAGCAGTTTTGTGCTTGGTTTTGGATGAGGCGGGCACTACGGCGTTCCAAGTTACCGCACGTGTGTGGTTTGAGCAGGCGCTCTACCAGAGCATAAAGCAGGGCGAATATTTGGATTACAAGACCATCTGCAACCACTGGACTGGCGCAAGGAACCGCATTTACGGCGACGCAGTTGAATGGTTCCCTGAGATGGAAGCCGAATGGACCATGAAGCCGCACTATTACATGGCGAACTACCGCTTCTACAACTACCCCTACGTGTACGCGCAAATGTTCGTGTACGCGCTCTACCAGCGGTACCAAGAAGAAGGCAAGGCGTTTGTTCCGAAGCTGAAGCAGGCGCTGTCGGCGGGCAGCAGTCTCTCGCCGAAACAAATTGGTAACTTAGTGGGCTTAGATGTCACTGCCAGCGACTTTTGGCAGCTGGGCATAAAACGGTTCGAGCACTTTACTGCTGAACTGGAGAAAATCGTCGGCAAATGATTAATAAGAAAGAAAACGAAAAGTCTGTAGCTTGTACACAGAGTGTGCTGCGGTAACCAAGCTAGGTCAAAGGTGAAGGACTCAAGATCAGATCATTTGGCCTATAATTGGCCTCTATGATGGGAAATCCTTTCCCGTAGGGGTTCGCAGGTTCAAATCCTGCCCGCAGCACCATCAAAAACTCCGACTGATACTTTTGCCTGCGGTTTTGGTTTCAACCACGTTTTGCTCTTTAGAGGTGTTAACTTTAAATAACAGTTGTTAACTATTGTTTACACATGTTAACTAAAGATAACAACTACAAAGTCATGAAGCTGTTTTTTGATAACCCAGAAAACAAATTCCACATAAGAGAAATTGCACGGCAAACAAAACTTTCCGCGCCAGGCGTTCTCAAGATACTAAAAAAACTAAAAGACGAGACCTTGTTGGTTTCCGAAAGGGAGAACGTCGTGGAGAACGTCCAAGCGTCAAGGAGTGAAAAGTTTTTTCTCCTAAAAAAAGCGTACAACAACCTTTCCCTGTTTGAGGCTGGATTGATAAATTATCTGCGAGAAAAATACGAGGAGCCAGAAGCTGTCGTGATCTTTGGCAGTTATTCAAAAGGCGAAGATACTTCGGAGAGCGACATAGACATTGCCGTTGTGACGCGAAAGGAAGCTAAACTGGACCTTAAAGACTTTGAAAAATATTTAAGAAGAAAAATAAGCTTATATGAAATCCAAATAAGTGACAGCAGCAAGGAGTTTCTGAATAACTTGGCAAACGGAACCGTTGTCTACGGGTTTTTGAGGATTCTGCAATGATACAAAAGTTTCAATATTACCTAGACGAGCACTTGGCAAGAAAAGTAGCTGTAGACTGTGAAGAAGCAAAATCTCTGATGCACAAGGCAACTTTACGGCTGGATTACATCAAAAAACAAGAAATAAAAGAAGACACCTCAGCCTTCATTTTTGAAGACATCTACGAAACTCTCCGAGAAGCTGCTCAGTCTTTGATGTCTCTTGAGGGCTACAAACCCTATTCCCATGAAGCACTAATTTCATTTCTAAAAGAGTTCTACCAGTTTCCTGAACACGAAATATCCTCTTTTGACAGATACAGAATCCTGAGAAACAAAACGGTCTATTGCGCCGCAAACGTTTCCCCAGAAGTCTGCAAAGAGGCACTAAAATTCTCAGAGACTTTCTTGCCAAAACTAAAAAAGGCATACGAAAAATGCCAAAAAGCCCCCTAAGACACAAACCCTGAGATGTCTGCAATGTCCCAAATCACATGAAGACAGAAGGCACAATCATTGTTGAACTGGCTTCAGGAGGGTATCCTTTCCCGTACGGGTTCGCAGGTTTAAAGCTTTTATTTTTGAACAGTTCAACAGTAACTTGCAGACAGGTAATATCAATGTCTTCAAAACAGACTAGAAAAAACCCATTTTGGCACTTAACCCGAAAAATAGCCGCCATGCCACCACCGACAAAAAGTCCTCCACCATCCAGACCAGTTTTCACCCCAAAAATGTCCTCAGCACCTACCATGAAACGCGCAGCTCCGCCAATTTTGATGGAAGACGCATCGTTTGAGCGGTTCATGGGGTTAATCCGTGACGTACGCGTGGAAGCCCAAAACATCGCCAAATCCATAGCTGACATCAAAAAAGCCTGCGAACTCACCGACAAAAAAGTCCGCGATCAAGAACTAAAAGCCTCTCTGGAGCATAACCTGAAAATCTTCAACTACAACAAATCCCAGGTCCAAAACCGCATCACCGAACTTCGGAACCTTGCCGAAGCAAACTCGCAAATTTACGACTTACACGGCGACGAAATCGTCATCCTTGAAAATCTTTGGGAACGAATAGTCCTCAACTTGCCCAGTTCCTCCACCTCAGACGCAGCCACAGTCCTTTCCGTGATGCCAAAACTTGAAGCAGACCTGCGAGAGCTGATTTTCCAAGCAGGCTACGCAACAATCCCACCCCGCCTAAACCAACACTTAAAACAGCTAAGACCAGGAAGAACTCTTGATTTCCACGGCACCTTCGAAGACGAATTGCCCAACCGTGAAGACCGCGTAAAAATCTTGCAGATGCTCTACCAGCACCCCCTGGCTGTGGAAGAAGGCATAATAGACGTTGAAAACGGCGTGGTTTATCGCGCTTCAAAGAACCCCTCACGGCGCTTAGCCAGCTTCGGATTAATAGTGGCAACGTTCTTAGCTGGAATCGGCATAATCTTCGCGTTAGCTAACTTGGGCAGTTCGCTGAATCTGGAAAATTGGCCTGTGAACGCAAACCGTTTCACTGAGTTGCTGGTGGGTTACTTGTTCATTACCATAGGCGGAGCGGTCCACATAGGAATCGACGTACTCAAGCAAGCGCGTGCAAACAAGTCCCAAAGCTTCCTCGCCATCGAAGACATGGTTTTGTGGATTCACGTAAAAGAACTATCCATAATCGCAGGAGTCGCCTCGCTCATAGTTGGAATCGTGGGTTTAGCTCTGCTTACCCAGAAAATTGACTGGGCAACAGCCTTCTTTGTCGGCTACAGCATCGACAGCTTCGTGGACCTCTTCCTGCAACGCTTCACCAAAACAGTGGCAACCAACACAGACGCCATAAAACAAAGCCTCACACCGTAACTTCATCACAGACACTTTGCTTAGAAGCAAAAAAGTGCCTACTCCAGCGGAGCTTACACAATACCCTATTTTTGGCTATGTTGTTTAACAGTTACTGGAAAAACGTAGGGGCGAGGGGGTAGCTGAAACGTAGGGTCCCTACTAAGGGTCAAAAATCATTGTTGAATTCTATAAATAAGGGGCTATAGTCTTTGCCGAGCAACAGAGTGCCGCGTAGCAGCATGCACTAGAAAAGCACAAACCACACTTTTTCCCAACAAACCGCAACCAAAAAGACCCAAATTACAAAACAACAAACCCACTAAAAAAGAACTATACCAA
>CALMWK010000059.1 GCA_937873375.1 Candidatus Bathyarchaeota archaeon | reverse complement strand
CAGCCCATTTTGCTCTCCAAGGCTTTTCTTTCACAAAAAAAGAAAGAAAGGAAAATTGTTTGTTTTTACTTGCGTTTTTTAAGGAAAACTGCTGCGACTGCTGCTACTACGATGATGACTGCGGCTGCTGCGGCGATGATGTAGATGTCAGTGCTTGGCGCTGCTTCTGGTGGAGGCGCAACTGAAGGCGACACTGTTGGAGCGACTGTAGGTGCTGTAGTTGGCGCGACTGTTGGCTGGGTTGTTGGAACTACTGTTGGCGAAGCTGCTGGTCCTACTTCAACACCAAAACTTGTTGATGCTGATGATCCCCAGTATGATTCGCTGCCTTCGAATGTAGCAGTGACCTTGTAGAGACCTTCAACTGGTGGAGTCCACATGACGCTGAAAGTACCGTCAGGGTCGCTTGTGATTGTACCTATGTCTTGGTAGTTGCCGTTAGGATCAATTGCTGTCAGTTTAATTGGAACTCCGACTGCGTCTGTTGGCATTGGCTTTTGCATGTAGATGTATTCCATCCATTTACCTTGACTCGCATCAGACACCGCTGGAACAACATTGAACTCGCCGCTTTCTGCTAGTTTCTTTGCACCTGCAGAGATGTCAGAAACGGTTCCGCGGATTATTACGCTCTGTCCTTTAGTTACAGCGGTCATTGGAGCTTCAACAGTAGTAGCGCTTGGACCTTTGCCTATGCAGTAAATCTGCATGTCATAGGTATTCAAGTATACCAAGGAGCCGTCTGCTACAGGGCTTCCTGATTCACCAAATGAGCCAATTGCATACCAGCTCAGCAGAGTCCAAATTTCTTCACCAGTCATGGCGTCGACACAGCGCATACGTGCTCCCTTGTATTGTGGTGTGTTGGGTGAGTGTTCGCTTGTGTAGAGGTATATCTTTCCGTCAGCGATGGCGCTAACATAGAGTGGATAGTTGCCCCATGGTGTTTCTTCGCCGCTGTTTGTGCTGTTGCCTACACCGCCATTGCCATAAGACCACTTTACTCTTCCAGTCCGTGATTCAAAGCAGTAGAGTACACCACCGTATCCAGTCACGTACAAGTTGCCGTATGCAACGTAGCCAACTGCTGGAGGGTTAGACACAACACCATAATACTGGTAAGCACGGAAGTTCCCAAGAGGACCCCATAGCAAATTGCCAGTATCCATGTCGTATCCCCACCACTGCATAGTTTCTTTGTTGGTAAGGAAGAATACGCGGTTTTCTGAATCCACTTGAACGTTTCCGCTACCTGAGTTAGGTGCTCCCATGTAAGCCATTGTCAAGTTACCTGGTGGTGAAGCAATGTTTTTGATCCATAAGAGTTGTCCACGTGTAGCTGGTTTGTCACTTATTGCCCAGAAAGTCATTATGTCAGGAGTGCCAAAAGCGCTGAATGCAGGAAGTGCAGTTGAGGTGCCGATTATTATGTCGCCTGGAACAACGCTAAGAATTGATGGATTTGCTGAACCAGCCAGACCTGCAACAGATACGTTCCAAGAGTATGCGGTGCTTGCGTCGATTTCTTTTCCGACCGGTCTCCATTGCCATGCATTGCTGCCAGTTAAACCGTTTAGTTCACCAGGAGCAGCAGTGTTATTCCAAAGACCTAACCAACCAGTTTGAGTTGTTGTGCTATAGACTAATCGGTAGCGAGTAATTTCGCCGTTTGGACCCATGACAGTTGTGCCTGAGGGAACATTTGTCAGGTTAAAGACGTTGGCAGAAGTTCGGGGGTCATATGCTCTCCATGTAGAACCAGAAGTTTGCCAAAGATAGCCGTCGGGTATTACACCGTGTTGGTTGGGTGATTCATAGCTGTAGAGTTGCCCAAAGGTTGGTGAAATGTCATTGTTTGTCCAGATGGTTTCTCCAGTTCGGAGGTCAACGCAGGTGTATGGTCCTAGGGTTGGGTTGTCGCTCAGTGGAGTGTCGTAGTACAATCGCCCGTAGATAGCAAGCGGATTAGCAAATCTGCCTTCATAGGACAGACCCATGTAGTACGCTTGACCAGAGTAGCTTGTACGACTGCCACCAACAATACCACCGTCAGTGAGTGGTTTGGTCCACACTACGTGGGCTGAATTCGGTGCAATTCCATCAGGTTGATAACCGCCTCCACCGAAACCGCCTCCACCAACTATGCCACCACTACCCCAGCCTAGCCAATTAGAGCTTATGGAATACCAGTTGCTGTTCTGGCCCTCAATGGGTCTTGTCCAGTAGCTTGTTGGAAGGGGAGTTTCAGGGATTTTTTGCACACCTTCTTGCTGCACTGTCAATTTTGATGATGCAGTACTTGGCAAGAAATTGTCACCGATATAGGCACTGTTAGAGCCTGCTTCGCCAGTGTCAGGATTGTTTAGTGATGCTACTTGACCAGGGAAATTGAATGTAAAAGTGTATGTTCCAGTTTGCGTCGGCGTGTACAAAAAGAACGCTGCTGAAGTAGCTTCCGAAGTGAAAGGTCCTTTAGTTTCAGTTGTTCCATCAGGTCGTGCAATCGTTACCATATAGCCTGTCCATCGGTCTCCTCCGCTACCTGCGGCTGATGGTGGAGGCCAGTTAAGCCACATTACAACGAATGCAGTTCCACCCACACCCACAGGATCTGGAGAAGCAACAATGTAAGCATATGTTGGAACGTTCCACGCTGGAGTGTGCGCAGCAACCATTGGGATAGCGGCAATTATAGTAGAACAGAAAAGCAGCAGCAGCAATGAGATAGCAGAAACCTTTGCTCTGTTTTTAGGTAATTTATTTGACAAGAAACTATTTAGGTTCATTTAATTTCTCTCCATAAGGAGGGTGTTACTAAAAGCGCATTTAACGTTTTCGTAAAATAATAAAAATATCTTATAAAGACGCCAATTTTTTCAAAAAACGCCAACTTTATAATAAAAGTAACATTAACTATTTTTAAGGCTGCCAGCATACAGCACATAAAAAAGCACCAAAAAAAGACGATAAGCGGTAAGATTTTAAAATAACGGAAGCAACTTATCAGCAGGTTCGCAAGAGGGATCTCAGTCTTACACTCAAAAATAACCACAATACAGGCAAAAATTCTCAAGGTCTTGCTGAAGGATGGACGAAAAAGCATTGTTGAAGTTGCAAAAGAAATCCAAGAGCCGAAAGAAGAGGTTTACAAACAATATCAAGAGTTGAAAAAAGCAGAAATAATCAAAGGTGCAACTATTCACATAAATTACAAAAGTTTCGGCTACATGGCAGTAGCAACAATACTAATCAACGTTGACCCACAACAAACAGACCAACTTATAGAATACGTCCATAAAATGCCCGACATTTATTCTGTCCACAACAAAGGTCCAAAAGGCAACGTAGTTATTGTAACAATCCTCAAAACGCTTCGGCAACTCAGCGAAGTCAAAGAGAGGATAAGAGAGCGTTTTTCAATTTCAGAGCTCAGGACGACAATTTGGACAGACATAAAAGAAATGAACAATAACCTGAAACTAAACCTCCAAAACCCTATGGAAACAACGAAAAAATTGGATACTCAAAAAGAAGCAAAAAAAATCAGCTATTCACTAAAAAGGCACATAATTGCAGACGAAATTGACGCTAAAATAGCTGAAAAACTCGCTGAAAACGGTCGCTCGCCGATGGAAAAAATTGCCCAAGAAACAGGACTATCAACTATCGCAGCAACAAGAAGATATCAAAAACTCAAGAAAAACGGCATATTAAAAGTCACAATACAGATTGACCCACAAAAAATAGGATACCAGGCCATTGTGATAGTTTTTGTAACGCTCAGATTACAAGAAGACTCGTTTTCCATAATTGAAGAGTTAAGCAGAATACCAGACATAATAAGCATCATGAAAACCAGCGGAGACTACGATTTACAAATATACGCAATGATAAGAGACATTGACCATCTGCTCACAATACAAGATGAAATTGCAAAAATCCGCGGGATAACAAAAATGGATTTAGAAATCTCAAGAACGCTCGATAAATGGCCTACGCCTCGTCAATGCATATCAACATTTTAACAAGTGGATTTTGTGAAAAAGTAGAGAAGACAGGCGGCAAAAATGTTCATAGCTCCAAAGCCTATTCCCACGGCAAGGTAGCTGGTTACTATAGAACTGGAGGCAAATGATGCAAGTAAACCACCCGCCAAAGCGGGCGCGATAATACATCCTGTGCCAGAAAAAACTCGGTATAACGACATAGTTGTACTGCGAGAGTGGGGGACCTGTTCTAGCACCAAACAATGATATGCGGAAGTTGCCATAGTGATGCAAACAGTTGCCAAGAAATTGAAAACTAAAGCAATCCAAAGGCAGGGCACAAAAAACACTAACGACGAAAAGACGCCACTTCCTAAAACGCTTGCCACAGTCAAAGATTTAGAGCTGAATCGGTTTCCAATTTGCCCTGCTATTAAGCTGCCAACTATTGCGAGAAAGGCAACTACTAATAAAATGTAAACTGAATCTGTTCGGGATATCAGGTAGTGTTGGCGGTAAAAAGCTATTGCAAAAACTCCAAATGCAGACCCAGTAAAAAAAAGTCCGCCAAGTAAACAAGAGGCCACGGATTTGTTCAAAAAAGTTTGCTTTAACATGTTCAGATAAGCTCTGATGCTAAGTGCAGATTGTTGCAGCTTAATTTTAGAAGAAGGAACACCTAATATGACCAAAAATATTCCGCCAATTGAGACAGGCAACACAAGCAACGAGAAAGCATAACGCCAACTTCCTATATCGGCAAAAAAACTGATTAAAGGAGTACCTATAAAACTAAAAAGATAACCAGCAGCGACAAGCCAACTCACTGCTTTAGCCTTTTTATCTAAAGGAAGAGAATCTCCAATTAAAGTAAAAGACGTGACAGCAACCATTATGCTTCCGCTTCCTTCTATAAAAGAGAAAAAAAGCATTAAACTTAGAGTTGGAGCAAGAAAGCTGCCAACAGCCGATACTGCGACGAGTGAAAGCCCAACTAACAATAGGTTTTTGTGTCTAAAACGAACAGCTAAAAAACTCATCAATAACCCTAAAACAACTTCAGCAGCAGCATTAACTGTTCTAAGTTGGACAGCAATACCCTCATTGACCTGAAAAGTAGACGCAATCTCCAACAGAAGCAACGTCACCAAACCATTAGAAATAGCCACGGCAAAAGCCGAAACAGCTAACGAAGGAAGAAAGAGACGTTTACGAAATTTTTCAACAATATACGGTTTTCGAAAAGTATTATCGCTTTTTTGCAGTGAAGCAAAACATAGAAGTCTTGCCAGCCCCGCGGTTATTTTTCTGTGTATTTGCCAGATAGCCTCCAATTCAAGGAAAGAGTAGCCTTTTCTGTCTAGATGCGGTAATATGTGCGTCTGATGGGCATTTAACTTTTTCACAATATTCACATTAGAGCAAACAAAACAGCCCTTTTGTGCTAAAAAGAGAGAAAATATAAGAAAAATTTTTAGAGTACGGCAGAGTATTTTGCAAAAGAGAGAGAAGAAAGAGTGAACATCAACACGATAGACAGCAAAATTCTAAAAGAGCTACTCAAAGATGGACGGAAAAGCTTCATAGATATAGCAACAGAATGCGGAGTAACTAAAAATATCATTTGGAAACGTTACAAAACGATGGAAAAAAAGGGAATAATTACCGGCGCAACCATTCAGATGAATTTTGCAAGTTTTGGATGTGAAGCGTTGGCAACGCTGCTGATTAGTGTTGAGGCGCAGCAAATAGATAATGCGATGGAGTATATTGGAAAAATAACTGAAGTACGGGCCTATCGACAGTATAATAGTATCTATAACATAAGAGCAGTTACAACACTCAAGAACCTCAAAGAGTTAGACCAAGTAAAAGGAGCAATCAGGCTACATTTACCCATGATTGGTTTGAAGACGTACATCTGGACTGACGTGAAAAACATCCCAGAAAATCTGAAACTAACATCATCAACTCAGGAAGAAAAAGGAAACAATACACATAGTTTACAAGCACCAGCTCACCCTCATACGGAAGGAAATAAAATTGACGAGTTGGATCTACGAATTGTGGAAAAACTCGCGTCAGATGGTCAAGCACCGTTCAGTGAAATTGCTCAAAAAGTAGGAACCTCAACTGATACAGTTGTAAAAAGATACCATAAACTCAAGAACAGCAACGCCATAAAAGTTTCAGTTCAGATTGACCCTAACAAAATAGGATACCACGCTATATTGGATTTCAATCTATCCTTTACTTCTTCAGGCAACTTGTCAGAGATAATTGAGTCATTAGCAAAAATTCCAGATATAATCATAATCACAAAAACAAGCGGAGACTACGACTTACAAGTGACAGCTATGATAAGAGATGTGGACCAAATGTTCACTATCCAAGACGAAATCTCAAGAACCACAGGGGTCACAAAAATAGAAGGAAGCATGAGAAAAATCCCAACTAGGTGGCCTACAGCTCTACAATACATATCGACATTCTAATGAAAGCAGCCTTTCTAAAGAATATGGGAAGGTTTGCTGGGGCTCTGGCAACTGAAAAATGTTAGAGTTAGGCGGAGTCCCATAGTTCTAGGGCTTGGCGCTTCTTCTTTTCCTCTTTGAGTTTTTCAATTTCGTTAAACAACACAATCGCTTTCTTGAATTGCCCACTGTACTTCTGGATGGTGTACTGCATGTCTTCTGACCATTCAAGCAGATGCGGGAAAAACGGACGGGCAGGAGAATCTGGACCTTCAGGGTATTCAAACCAGTATTCAGGGTAGTATCCTTCTAAGGCGCCTGCTGTTGTGACGCGGTAACCAAACTGCTCTAGCACTGTGCCTAATTCTCCCAGAGCACGCCGTACTGCCTTGTCAACTATGGCTGGGAACTTGTTTCCAACTTTATCGTCTCCTAGTTGGTCATACAACGAAGAAGTGTCGTGTTTGCGGGGTGCTAGGTGCCACCAAACTTTGGGGTCTGACAGCGGGTTTTTGGTTATCTTTTCGGCGTTTTGCACAAGGTTGTTAACTTTTGCCTTCATCTGGAAAAGTTTTTCTCTACTTAATTTTAATGTGGTTTCTGGGTTTTTGGTAACGTATTGTTTGGCTGTTTCGCCGTACCATTTTGCGGCGAACTTTGTTGTGTCGTTGACGAATTGCAGGCGGAGTTCTTCCATGCGTGAGCGTATCGGACTTAGTTCTGCTTCTTTTTCCTGAATAAGCAGGTCTAGTTTCTCACTCATGGTAACGTTGTTCTCCTTTCAACTCTGGCTAGAGGCGGTTTGCTCGCGTTTACTGGTGAATGGTGAGTTATGTTGGGTTGCTCATAAAAGACTTTGCTCACACAACAGCCAGACACTCAGAATTGCCATGTTCAGCAGAACGGTAATTGATTTCTTGGTTAAGTCTAATCCAAACGACGTTGACTACGTAAGTTACCAGAGAAGGGTGATTCTGGAGCTTTCACGGAACGAGTTTTGCCCAGTCGCCTTAACGACTATGAGAAAGCTGCTAAAAATCGCGAACAGTAAGTTAAATAACAGAAAACAGATGAATACATCTCGAGGGGAAAACTCGTGGACTACACAGTTATTGTCATAATCACTAACACGTTGGTTGTTCTCGCCACCTTCATAGCAACCCTTTACCGAATAAAGATAGAGCGCGACCAAATCCGAACTGTCAAACGAAACCAGCATGCCAAAGAATGCATAGAATCCCTGCGAAAATACATCAAAGCTGAACGCAGCTCCATAAGCCGCATGAACGAGCAAGAACTCAGAGGGTTTCTAGACTACCTAGAAAAACTAGGCGAGTGCTAAACTACTTTTGCTTTTGCGCTAACATGATAGTTTTATCTCGCCAACAAAAACCTACTCACGGGATAAGGTGACGCTTAAGATACATTAGTTTATTAGTGCCAAACTGGTATACAATTAGGTTTGTAGGAAACGATTTTTGTAAAGCGGATATTGTGGGTTGAAAGGATGTATACCAACAAATTAATGTGGAAAGAAGACTCGTTTAAATGTAGAATATGTCAAGCTCATTTTCCCACTCCTGAAGAGTTAAGAATGCACAGGATGAACAAACATAAGGGGCATATGCTCGCCATTAAACGGTGATTTGCCAAATTTAAACGGTGCGGCTGAAGCCAAAATTTCGCTAATTTTAGAAGCTTCGCTGACACCGCAAAAGAACGTTTTTATCTAAAACCACACAATACCTACCTCTCAAGGTGCACAACATATGGGTAAAGGCTCAGGCTACGGAAAAGTAATCTTGTTTGGCGAGCATTTTGTTGTTCACGGCGTCCCCGGAATCGTATCCGCCACAGACGCCGCAACCGATGCTGAAGTGAAGAAAACCGCCAGCGGAATCACCATTAAAGATGAGCGGAAAGGCTCCAAGGGTTACGCTGAAGAAAAGAAACTCCAACAAATCGAATCCATCGAACGCATGCTCAAATCGATGAACATGTCCACTGATACTGCCATGAGCATCTGGCTAGGCGGAAACCTACCAGGCTTCAGTGGACTTGGCGCTTCGGCAGCAAGCAGCGTCGCCATCGCACGAGCCATAGCCCAAGAATTCAATCTGAAATTTTCAGATGAGCGGATAAACGAAATTGCGTATGAAGCCGAAAAAGCCTACGCGGGAAACCCCTCAGGCATCGACAACACGGCAGCAACGTTTGGCGGACTCCTCTGGTTCAAAAAGAACATGACAGGTGGACCTGACACTTTTGAGAAAATCAGCATCCAAAAACCCGTGGAAATAATCATAGCCAGCACAGGCATAGTGGCAAACACTAAAGCCATGGTTGAAGGCGTCGCCCAAAGAAAAAAAGCAAACCCACAAAAATATGACCCCTTGTTCAAGCAGGCAGAAGCCGTGGCGGTTACGGGGAGAAAGGCGCTTTTGGACTTTGACCTCAAAAAAGTCGGGGAACTCATGAACGAAAACCACCGCCTACTACAGGAAATAGGCGTCTCATGCAAAGAACTCGACCACCTCGTGGAAGTAGCCAGAAACCAAGGCGCATTGGGCGCGAAACTCACGGGCGGCGGAGGCGGCGGATGCATGACTGCACTCACTCCCGGAAAGGAACTGCAAGACAAAGTGGCGTCTGCCATAGAGAAAGAAGGCTTTCAGGTTCTTCGCACCAAGATTGGCGTCCAAAAACTATAAAGACACTTTGCAGCTAATCTGAGAGCAAGGCGAATGCAACTTGGGTCTTAGAAACTTCATAGAACAGCTTGGCAAAAGCGGTGAATTAACCCGCATAACTAAGCCAGTTTCCACAGAATACGAGTTAGCCAGCATCATAGAGGCGTTGGGTGAGAAACCTGTGTTCTTTGAGAAAGTTCAAGAATCCAGCATACCCGTGGTTGCGGGTCTAGTCTCCTCCAAAGACCTCATAGCCAAATCGTTGGGCATAAAAAAAGAACAGCTACTGCCCAAGCTCTCCAACGCGATAGAGAAACCTGTGTCGCCTCAGGTCGTGGCGAAGGGTGAATGTCAAGAAATAGTAGAAACAAACGTGGACCTTACAAAGCTGCCGATTATGCGTTACACGGAGAAAGACGGCGGCAAATACATCCCCTCAGCCATATCCATCGTGAAAGACCCTGAACTGGGCAGAAACATGTGTTTCCACCGTCTCATGCTTCTAGACAAAAACCACTTTGCCGTGCGAATTGTTGAAGCCCGAGGCACAGACACTGCCCTAAAAAACGCAGGCGGAGAACTTGACATAGCCATCTGCATAGGCAACTCCACCGCGGTGCTTCTCGCAGCCGCCACATCACTGCCCAAAGGCGTTGACGAGTTGGGCATGGCGAATGCGCTGGAAAAAACGGATTTGGTCAAGTGCAAAACGGTTGACCTTGAAGTTCCAAGTAACTGCGAAATTGTGTTAGAAGGTAGGATAACCAAAGAACAAACATCTGAAGGACCATTCCTTGATTTGACAGGCACGGCGGACAAGGTGAGGCAGCAGCCCATCATAGAAATCAAATGTATAACGCACAGGCAAAACCCGATTTACCAAACCATACTCGCAGGCAGAAACGAGCACAAGTTCCTCATGGGCATGCCCAAAGAACCCACCATATTCAACGAGGTGAACAAGGTGTGCGAGTGCAGGGACGTTTACATAACGCCTGGCGGATGCAGTTGGCTCCATGCGGTGGTTCAGATAAAGAAGAAAAACGCTGACGACGGCAAAAAAGCCATCACTGCAGCTTTTGAGGGACACAAGTCTCTGAAGCACTGCGTCATCGTGGATGAGGACATCAACATTTACGACCCGCACGATGTGGAGTGGGCTATTGCGACAAGGTTCCAAGCAGACAAAAACTCAGTTATCCTGTCAAACCAGCCAGGCTCATCTCTTGACCCCTCAGGCGACCTATCAGAAGGCAAAAAAGCCACAACCTC
This sequence comes from Candidatus Bathyarchaeota archaeon, assembly GCA_937873375.1. Classification (GTDB taxonomy): domain Archaea; phylum Thermoproteota; class Bathyarchaeia; order Bathyarchaeales; family Bathycorpusculaceae; genus JADGNF01. The sequence goes on along the minus strand of CALMWK010000059.1, from coordinate 21,496 downwards.
CAAAGCTGGGCTGGACGCAACAGTGCCCTTCACAGCAACGGGCAAAGGTTTCAAAAAAGAAGAGTACCGAAAAGTTGACCTAAGCAAATTCCTTTAATCCCCAGTTCCTTGTGACCACATAATGTACTTGACAGATGAAGAGCAGCGGATGCTTGACGGTGAAGAAGGCTACGCTGCACGCAAAAGCATGGAGATACTGGCGGCTCTGGGCGACATCTTCGGGGCTGAGCGCCTCATCAAAGTGGGCTCGGTGCAGGTCGCAGGTGTATCTTATCATAACCTTGGAGATGCAGGACTCGAATTTCTAAACGAGCTTGCGAGAGATGGCAAAGTCAAGGTTTTAACCACGTTGAATCCTGCGGGTATGGATTTGGAGAATTGGCGAGAACTTGGAATCAGCGAAGAATTTGCGGCTAAACAGAATCTTGTTATTGATGCTTTTACGCGGATGGGCATACTCATCAGCTGCACCTGCACACCCTACCTTATTGGGAATTTGCCAAGGTATGGGGAACATGTTGCGTGGTCTGAGTCTTCCGCGGTGACTTTCGCGAACTCTGTCATCGGCGCCAAAACGAACAGGGAAGGCGGACCGTCCGCGTTGGCGGCGGCTTTTGTTGGAAAAACTCCGTGTTATGGTTTGCATTTGGATGAGAACCGAGTGCCTGATATGCATGTGCAGGTGAATGCAAAGTTGGCGAAGCTTTCGGATTGGGGTGCTCTGGGCTACGCGATTGGGAAGAAGGCGGAAAACAAAATCGCCTACATCACAGGCATCAAAGAAGCTGAGGTTGACGAGTTGAAGTCTTTCTGTGCATCAGTGGTGACATATGGTTCAAAGCCCCTGTTCTACATGCAGGGAATAACTCCAGCTTCAGAAACTGTCCAAGCGCCCAAAGACACAGTAACCATCGAGGAAAGCGACATCAAGAACGCCTACGACAACATCAACGACCAAGTCAGCGACATAGACTTCGTCTGCGTAGGCTGCCCCCACTGCAGCATAAAAGAAATCGCAGAAATCGCAGAACTTGTCAAGGGCAAAAAAGTCAACGCAAACACTGAACTTTGGGTTGCCACTTCGCGCACGGCAAAGCAGTTGGCTGACAAACGCGGCTACACCCAAATCATAGAAGCCTCAGGAGGCAAGTTTGCCTGTGACACCTGCATGGCAGTCGCGCCGCTCAAAGGCAGGTTCAAAGCGTTGGCTACCACGTCGGCGAAGGGGTGTTTCTATTCGCGGCAGAACAGTATGAAAACTAAAATGGGAAGCCTCAAAGAATGCATAGAGGCAGCGGTGACTGGAAAATGGAACAGCTAAAAGGCAGAATAATCTCCAAAGGCAAAAGCGAAGGCGAAGCCCTGACCACAACCCAGCCCATATCGTTCTATGGCGGCGTAGACCCCAACACTGGTGAAGTCATTGAGAAGGGGCATGCGTTGCAGGGTATAAGTGTGAAGGGCAAAATCCTTGTTTTCCCTCAGGGCAAAGGCTCCACCGTGGGTTCTTACACGTTGTACCGCCTAAAGAAGAACGGTGTGGCACCTGTAGGCATGATAAACCGCGAATGTGAAACCATTGTGGCAGTTGGCGCCATAATCAGCGAAATCCCATGCGTTGACAAGGTGGACATCTCCAAAATCAAGACTGGCGACCGCGTCCAAATAGAGAATGGCACGGTTACGTTACTGTAATCTTAATCTGCAAGTTCTTCATAAAACAGGTACAGGTACAAAAAATGAGCGAAGCGAAACCGATTATCCTGAAAATCGGCGGTTCCGCAATCACGGACAAAACAGCTGAACTTGCCGCCAAAACCGAAATCATAAACCGCTTAGCGGACGAAATTAAACGGGCAGATTTAGATAACTTGATTATAGTGCATGGTGGCGGAAGCTTTGGTCACCCCGCCGCACAGAGATACGGCATAAAAGACGGTTACAAGGACCCCTCCCAGAAAATCGGGTTCGCAGAAACCCACCACATCATGACTATGCTTAACGGGTTAGTCATGGACGCACTCATACTGCACGAGGTTCCAGCGTTAAGCGTCGCCCCATCAGGTTGCGTGGTAACAGAGAACGGCAAAATCAAACTCTTCGACGAAAACATGCTGAAGCGAATCATGAAGATGGGCTTCACACCCGTGCTTTACGGGGACGTGGTTTTCGACGAGAAAATGGGCTTCACCGTACTCTCAGGAGACCAGCTTGTTGCTTACTTAGCCATCAAATTGAAAGCCGAAAAAATCGTGATAGGCGTGGACACAGATGGTTTGTATGATGCAGACCCAAAAACTAACCCCGACGCTAAACCCTACAAGCGCCTCACGCTCGAAGAGTTGAAAAAAATTCAAGGCAAACTTGGCAAGTCTGCAGGAACAGATGTGACAGGCGGCATGGCAGGCAAAATAGCTGAGCTTATCCCAGCCATAGAGCAGGGAGTCCACGTGACCATCACAGGTGCCACAAAATCATTATCCATTAACAGGGCGCTCTTAGGGAAAGATGTGTTGGGAACGGAAATAGAGAAGGCGTAAAAGTGGCGGAAGAAACCCGAAAACGCAAAGCAGAACACATCAAAATCTGCTTAAACGAGAAGGCGCAAGCCAAAAAAGCCACCACAGGCTTTGAAAACATCCACTTTGTCCACAAAGCCCTGCCCGAAGTCAACAAGAAAAAAATCGACCTCTCCACCTACTTTTTAGGTCACAAATTTTCCGCGCCCCTTATGGTTGGCGCCATGACGGGGGGAACTGCGGAAGCCGAAAAAATCAACGCCAACATAGCCAAAGCCGTGGAGAAACTTGGTTTAGGTATGGGTGTTGGAAGTCAAAGAGCTGCCTTAGAAGATGCAGAACTTGTGAAAACTTTTTCTGTTGCCAGGAAAAAAGCGCCAAACGCCTTTCTAGTAGCCAACATCGGCGGCGTGCAGCTTGTTCACGGCTACGGTTTGAAAGAAGTCAAAAAAGCTGTTGAAATGATTAATGCTGATGCCGTGGCTATACATTTGAATGCTTTGCAGGAAGCGGTGCAGCCCGAAGGGCAAACGGACTTTGCAGGCATCCTTGCAAAAATCGGCGAAATCGCAGACAAGCTGGATAAGCCAGTGATTGTGAAGGAAACGGGGTCAGGCATTGCTGCGGCGGAGGCAAAAAAACTTGAAGACGCAGGCGTGAAAGCCCTTGATGTGGGCGGAGTTGGAGGAACAAGTTTTGCCGCTGTGGAGTACTACCGTGCGAAGGCAAAAGAAAACAGTACCCGAGTTGTGGGCGAAGTTTTCTGGGACTGGGGCATCCCAACCGCTGCAAGTATAGCAGAAATTACTCAGACATCCAAGATTCCAGTTATCGGTTCAGGCGGTATCCGAGATGGTACTGATGTGGCTAAAGCTTTAGCGCTTGGCGCCAGTTTAACGAGTGTTACTCAGCCAGTTCTTCAAGCCGCCGTGGAAAGTGCAGACGCAACGGAAAGCGTGCTGTCCCTTCTAATTGAAGAACTCAAAAATGTTATGTTCCTTGTGGGAGCAAAAAACGTGCAAGAATTAGCCACTGTGCCACTTGTGATAACGGGGAAAACTTCTAAGTGGCTCAAAACCAGAGGCTTTGACGTTAAAGGCTATGCGAGAAGAGGAGCACGGTAATCAGTGGATATTGAAAGGTTCCTTGAAGAAAAGGCACGGCTGATTGATAAGGCAATAGAGAAGTATATTCCTAGGAAGTTCACAAAAAACGCTGTACTGTTTAAGGTTAACCCGCCAGAATATGGCTATAACATGGAGACTTTGAACAGGGCAATTGCTGAACCCATTTGGGATATGCTGGACCGAGGCGGCAAACGATGGCGCCCAGCCCTTTTCCTGCTTATCTGCGAAGCACTGGGCAAAAAGTCGGAGGATTTTCTGGATTTTGCCATAATCCCCGAGGTAGTCCACAATGGGACATTAATGGTTGATGACATAGAAGACTCCTCTGAAGTCAGAAGAGGAAAACCGTGCACACACAAAATTTTTGGCATGGATATTGCCGTTAACGCGGGCAACACCATGTACTATCTGCCTCTTCTGCCGCTGATGGAGAAACGAGACAAGATTCCAGCAGAGAAACTAAGGGACATCTACGAGATTTACGTGCAAGAAATGATGAACTTGAGTATGGGGCAAGCCATGGACATCGCATGGCACAGAAGCTTAGCCAGCGCCGATGACATAAACGAAGATGACTACTTGCAGATGTGTGCTTACAAAACAGGCACACTGGCGCGTATGGCAGCCAAACTTGCCGCTGTATTGGCAGGTGCAGACAAGAAACTTGTGGATAAACTGGGGCGCTTCACGGAAAGCATAGGTATTGCGTTTCAGATGCAAGATGACGTTTTAGATTTAACTGAGAAAGAGTTTGCCCAAAAGAAAGGTGGACTCGGACAAGACATAACCGAAGGCAAACGGTCACTCATGGTTATTTTCGCATTGAAAAAAGCGAATCCAAAGGATAAGAAGCGGCTTGTGGAAATTTTGAACATGCACACTTCAGACCAGAAGCTGCGTGACGAAGCCATAGCCCTGCTGCAGAAGTACGGCGCCATGGAGTACGTGCAGAACAAGGCGGCAAAAATCGTGGAGGAAAGCTGGAAAGAAGTAGACAAACTTCTGCCAGCGACTGAGGGCAAGGAAAAATTAAAAGCCTTCGCGGAATTCTTGATTAAGAGAAACATCTAACCTTCACGAGCGTAAACGATTATGCTAAAAGATAATGAGGAACTTAGAGGTCTTATTCGAAAAACCGCCCTAATCAACGCGGTTCAGCATGACGGGAAAGCCCAAGCAGGACCACTTGTCGGAAAAGTCTTGGGTGAAAAAGCAGAGTTTCGAACTCAAGTTAAAGAATTATCAGCCTTCATCAACGAAATAGTTGGTGAAGTTAACAGCCTCAGCCTTGAGAAGCAAAAGCAGATTGTTGAGGAAAACTGGCCTGAAGTCTTCAAGAAAGAAAAAGCTGAAGAGAAGCGTCTTCCAGCCCTGCCAAACGCAGACAAGTACAAGCAGGTTGTGACAAGGTTTTCTCCAAACCCAGACTGTGTTTTGCATTTGGGTTCCGCCAGAGCCATATTGCTTAGCCATGAGTACGCGCAAATTTACAAAGGAAAATTCGTTCTCCGCTTCGAAGACACCGACCCCAAAGTGAAAAAACCCGCGCTGGAATTCTACGATAAAATCAGAGAAGACCTAAAGTGGCTCGGATGCAAAGTTGACGAGGAGTACATCCAAAGCGACAGAATCCCCATTTACTACGAGTACGCCGAGCGCCTCCTAAAAGACGGCAACGCCTACGTCTGCACCTGCATACCCGACGAGTTCAGAGAGAAAACCATCCAAAATGAAGCTTGCCCATGCCGCAACCTACCACCAGCGGAGCACTTGGAACGGTGGAATCGCATGTTGGATGGAAGCTACACTGAAGGCCAAGCGGTGATGCGCGTCAAAACCGACCTGAACCACCCAAACCCAGCCGTGAGGGATTGGCCTGCGCTTAGAATTATAGATAACAAGAAATATCCGCACCCGAGAGTGGGCACCAAGTACCGCGTGTGGCCTCTGTACAACATGGCAGCAGGCTTAGACGACCATTTGCTGGGTATAACGCACATCATCAGGGGCAAAGAACACCTCACCAACGGCGTCCGCCAAGAGTTCATGTACAAGCACCTCGGCTGGGAATACCCCCAAGCCATACACTACGGCAGACTCAAAATCACAGGCGCTTTTCTGAGCAAATCCAAAATCATCCAAGGCATACGAGAAAAAGAGTTCACAGGCTTTGACGACCCCAGATTGGCAACGTTTGCTGCCTTGCGGAAACGCGGAATCACCCCTGAAGCCATCAAAAAAATGATAGTTGATGTTGGACCCAAAACATCTGATGTCACGTTGAGTTGGGAGAACCTGTACTCGTACAACCGCAAACTGCTGGACCCACAATGCAACAGGTACTTCTTCGTCGCCGAACCAGTGCAGCTGAAAGTTAAGAATGTGCCAAAACAGTTCAAGGTGGAATTGCCCCTGCACCCTACGAAGCCAGAGAGGGGCACTAGAAAATACACCATAACCCCCAGCGGCGAAGAAAAAGCGGCTACGTTCTGGATTACCAAAAAAGACGCCTCAGCCATGGAAGTAGACAAAGTAGTTAGGCTCATGGAGCTCTTCAACGTCAAAATCCAAAAAGCAGGCACCGAGGCGGTTGAGGCGGTGTTTGCCAGCGAATCCTACGAGGACATAAGAAAAACAAAAGCTCAGCTGATCCAGTGGATACCTGTAGGCGAAGAGTTCCCCTGCCAAGTGGTCATGTCAGACGCGTCAGTGGTTGAGGGCGTTGCGGAGAGTGCTTGCAAAAAGTTAAAGCCAGACGCCACCATACAGTTTGAACGCTTCGGCTTCGTGCGAATAGACGCCGTAGACGAGAAGTTAGCAGCGTACTACGCACACAAGTAGCAAAGAATGGAGGAAAAAGACAGGTTGCGGAAACAGGACAAAGCCATAATTTGGCCAGCATACTTTGACTTAAACAAAACACGCAAGGAGGGGCGCCGCGTCACAAAAACGTTGGCGGTTACGTCTCCGAAAATCATGGAACTTCAAGAAGCCGCAGCAAAGCTCGGGTTAAAACATGAAGCTGTTTTGGAGAAGGGTTACCCGAAGACGCCGTGGGCTAAACCAGGCATGCTGCTTGTCGAAAAGAAAGGTTCTAAAGAGCAAGTTATAAACAAATTAGCAAAACAGCTACAGAAAACACGCAACGAAGTACAAATACAAAAACAAAAGTAAGAAAAGTTTAGGCTTTTTCTTCTTTACCGCTGATTAGAACAGCGTTTATGACGCCGTCGTTGCCTGGGCGGCTGGTGACGCGTGCTAAGCCAAGTGCAGTTTCAATTTCTGCGCCTTTGGTTATTACGCCTCTGCGGTTGTAGTCCACGTTTGCACGATTCTTCACAGCGCGTAGAATCTCGGTTTTCTCGGTTTTGCCGGTTTTGGGGTCAGTGACTGACGCGTAGTTGTCGCTTAAGGCTTTAATTTTTAGGTTGCCGCCGTAGCCGCGTACGCAACGTTTTCTGGGCTCGCCGATTGTGGTTTCAGCTGCGAAGGTGCCTTGCTCAAACTTTCGTTTGATGCGGTAGATTCGTTTTCTGCCGCCTGAGCTTTTCTTCTTGTGTAAGTCTCCATGCCAAACTGACATTTACATTTCCCTTTTCACTATGTTAAGTTCGAGTGTGTTCAGTTAGAACCGCGGTTTTCAATATAAACGTATCCGTTCTACGTTTGGGGTTCGTCCTTGTTGGCTGCTTGTTGTGCGTCTTTTAGGGCTTCGCCGAATATGCGTTTTAAATCCCGCTTCAAAGAGGAGGGGTCTTGGGTTAAGCCGAAGTAGTCTGCGAAGTAATCGGTGGTTTTGAGGACAAACGAGCGTCCGTTCCGTTCCGTGGCAACTAAACCCATATCTCTGAGGGTTTTTATGTGGCCATAGGCGTGTTGCCCACGCACTTCTATGACGCGTTTCTGGGAAATCGGCTGTCTGTAGGCTACATAGCTGAGGGTTTTTAGGGGACCTGACGAAAGCAAAGGTCGGTTCACAAGTTTCTTCACTAACGGGGTGAATTCTGCTTTGAGTTGCAGGACGTACCGTTCATCTTTTAGCGCTAAAATTTCCAGCGCCGTGTTTTTGGTTGCGTATTCAGCCATGAGTTCTTTGACGTATTGATGCGTTCGCTTTTTTGATCGGGTGCTCAGAACGGAGCATATCTCGTTTATGTTTAAGGGGCGACCTGCAACGTACAGTGCAGCTTCCAACATGACTAAGTTATGCTGCTTTTTCTCTTCGTGCGCTTGTTCTTGCGTTTGGTCGGGTTCCTGTTCAGGCTCAGGTGCTGCTTTTGCGTCAGCGGGTTGGTTGTTACTGTTTTGCAACTTTCAAGTTCCCCACAGCTATGTATATTTCTTCGGTTTCCTCGTTCTGCCACAAACTCACCAAACCATCCTGCGCCAGAAACAGCAGAAGGATGAAGATGCGAACGGCTTCGATTCTTGGAATGCCCTTTATGAGTGTTGAAAATTCGATTATGCCTGCACCTTTAACCATGTCGACGAGGCGTTCGTAGAGTTTGTCCATCTGCAGTTCCAGTTCCGCAATGAACTTGTCGAACTGGGGCATGATGTCGGAGACGTCGGGAAGCACAGGGTGGCTAATAACTTTGTCTAGGGGTGCGAGTTTTTCGCCTTTGAGCACTTCGTCTAAGACTTCCAGCAGGTGTTTTATGGTTGTGGAAGTTAACTCGTATCGGAGAGGCAAAAACAAAGGTGGCGGAACGAAGTCCTTTGGAGCTTTGGGTGGTGCAGGTGGTTCTTCGAGGGTGAGGAGCAATTTGGACTTCATTAAGTAAATGAGTGCTGACGAATCCAAGGCGACGCCTGACGCGCGGAAGTCCACTTTGCCCATCTTCTCCATCTCGGAGAGGAAGGACCTGAGCAGGTAGGAGATGTTCACGTTCCAAGGGGTGAGTTTTTCGAGTTTGTTGATTTCGAACAGGATGTTCCATGGGGGACGAAGGTAGAAGGGTCGTTTGGTTACGGTTTCCATTTATCGGGCTGCCTCCATGAATTTTGCTGAGATGACCGCGGAGACTCCGTTGCGTTCGTACACACCGTAGACTTTTTCTGCTTTATTCACCATTTCAGGCTTTAAGGTGATGACTATGAACTGAATTTTTTCGCATTCTTCCTCGAAAAGTTCGGCAAGTTTGGTGGTGTGGAAAGCATCTAAGTGGGCGTCAACTTCGTCCATCACGTAGAATGAAGCGGGCGTGAACTCTTTTAAAGCGAAGATGAAAGAGACAGCGGAAACGGAGCGTTCACCACCACTAGCGCCGCTGACTACGATTGACGGTTTGTTGGGGAACTGCACAATCATGTCGATGCCGCCCGTGAAGGGGTCATCAGGGTTCTCAAGCTTTAACGTTGCAGTCCCGCCGCCAGTCAGCTTTGAGAAGTACTTGGTTAGGTTGGTGTTGATTTTTCCGAAGGCGTCCATGAAAATGCGGCGTTTCTTGCCTTCAATTTCATCCATAAATTTGACGATGGCTTGTTTTTCTCGTTCCAACTCGTTTAGGCGCAGGGAGAGTTCGCGGTATCTTGAAATCTGCTCTTCATAGTGAGAAGCGGCAAGCTGGTTGACTCCGCCTACACGTTCAATTTCGAAACGCATCATTTGGATGCTGGTTTGGGCTTCTTCCACTTGTTTTTGGGTGGTTTCAAGCGGCTGTTCATAGTTTAACTGTCTAAGCTGGTTCTGATACTGCGACAGCTGCAAACGCGCTGTTTGAACGCTTAGCTGCATCTGGTTGAATAATGCTTCAGCTTGCTCGTATTCTTCATCTATGGAGCGCAACTCGTTGTCGATGCTGTCGATTTGGGAGGTGAATTTTTTGGAGTCTTCTCTGGCGGAGAGCACGGCGTTTGAGAGTTCGACTCGGCTTTTTTCTTGTTCCGCAAGCTCCTGCTTGATTGTTTCACGTTCTTGAAGGGCTTCGGTGACTTCTTTGTCGACTTTTCTTTGCTGTTGCTCCACCTTGGAGAGCTGGATTTTGCTGTTTTGGTAGCCTACCCGCAGAACGTTGTCGAACTGGGATTGGCAAGTGGAGATTTCTGTTTGTACACTGCCCAGTTTTTGTCTGAGGGTGATTGTTTCTTCAGTGAGTTGTTCACGTTTGACTTCTAACTCTTGGATGTGGGCAACATCGGTTTTCTTTCGCAATTCAGACAGATCAATTTGGAGTTGCTGATACTCTTTTTTGATGGCGTTCCGCTCGGACTTGTACAGCGCCATGCGTCCTTTCTCGATTTCTATTTCTTTCTCGATGCGGGCGCGGAATTTTTCGACGTGTCTAAGGCTGATTTGGGTGCGTTTGACGCTGCGTTTTACGCGGATTATTTCTCGGTCAAGGGTGATTATGGTTTCGGATAGGCGAGTGATTTCGATTTTGGAGCGCGCAATTTCCTCTTCGAAAGATTCTATGTCGTTACCACGTTGGCTGAGGTGGGTTTGGAGGGCTTTAACGGCTTCGTCGAGGCTTTTGATGGCGTTTTCGCTTGGGATAAGCGTGGAAAAGTCAAGGGGCGCACGGTAGTAGCCACTTTCGAATGCGCCGCCTGGCTCGTAAATGTCGCCGTTAATGGTAACTGTGCGGTAGCCCTCGTTTGACAGCGCAAAGGCAACTTTGTCGTTAGCAACTATGAGGGTATCTCCGAAAATGTAGTTGACGGCTGGGTCGTGGGTTTTGTCGCATTTCACAAACGCAGAAGCCACGCCGATGATACCGTCGCGTTCGGTAGTTTTGAATTGTTTGGGGTTCGCTGTGCCTTGAAGCGGGATGATTTTTATTCTGCCGAGTTTCATTCTTCGCAGAGTTTCAGCGCACATAAACGCTGCGTCTATGTCTTTGACAACTAATGCGTCAAGCCAACCTATTGCCGCGGCGTCTAAGGCTTTCTTGTAGCTTCGGTCAATTTTTATCAGGTCTTTCACTCGACCAACAACGCCTGTGATTACCCCTAAATCGCCGAGTTCTTCGATACTTCGCAGGGCTTTCTCTTCAGCAGCTACAGTTTCGGCGAGTTCACGTTGAGTGACGAATTCTATGACCGCTTCTTTGGCGCTGTTGGCTATTTTTCCTGCGTCAGTGATTTCTCTTTCCGCAGCTTCTTTCTGTGCATTTCTTTTCTCTATGGTTTTTTCAAGAACTTTAAGTTGGATTTTTTGTTGTTTTTGGATTCTGTCAAGCTCCGTAAGCGAGGTTTCAACCTCAGCAAGTGAGGCGGTGAAGCGTTCTTTTCTGGCGCTAAGCTCTCTGAGTCGCCCAGAGCTGGCTTTGACGAACGTTTTCGCTTGAGTGTACTCTGACCGCAAAAGGGCTAAACGCCTATTGTGCGTGTCGATTTCCGTTTCGATTCCGCGTATTTTGGCGCTGTTTTCTCCGAGGTTTTCCCAGAGTTGAGCAGTTTCCTGCGCAAGAGCATCATGCTCGGTTTGTTTCGCGGTGATTTGAGCTTCTAAATTCACGAACCCAGTTCGCTGTCTACGTATATTTAGGCGGTTTTGGTGGATTTCGTTGCGGATGGTCTCGTACTGTTGCAGGTTGTTTTCTCTTACACGTTTTAGGCTTTCGAGGCTGGCTTGCCCAGAACTAATCTTAGTGGTTAACTCGGTCAGTTTTGATTTGAGTTCGCCCACTCGGATTTGGACCTTCATCACTTGGGAGCTACCGTCTTCCATGACCTCGGAGCTTAACTTGCGCCATTCGCCTTCTACTTCACGCCGTTTATTTCTTCTACCATCACGAATTTCCCTAAGTTTGTCGGCTTTGGCTTTGGCTTTTTCCGTCTGTGCAGCAGCATCTTCAAGTTTCTTTGTTAACTGGGTGACTTCGTGGCTGATTTTTACAGCTTCGAACTTTTTAATTTCGTTCTGGATAAAATTGTAACGCTGAAGTTGGTTACGTTCTCTTTCCAAGTCGTCTAAACGTTTTTGGACTTCATCTATTCTGCCCATGGCTGTGCGGATGGATATATCTGCGGTGCGCAGCTTCTCTTCAGCATCGGCTTTTTCCGCATCATACTGAGCGATTCCAACTAGGTTTTCGATTATTCTTCTTCGCTCCATGGGGATAATGTCGGTGAGCCGCGTAATCATACCCTGAGCAATTATGTTCTGGCTTTCCGCGCTTATAGCACCCATCGAGAGAATCTCAAGAAGATGCTGCCGACTAACACGCCGCCCGTTAAGCCGATAGATACTTTGACCGTTTCGGTAGACTTCTCGGGAAACCGTGACGGTTGTTGTGTCAACAGCCATGGTTCCGTCGGTGTTGTCAAACTGGATTATCACTTTTGCCATTTTCGATTTTTCCAGCCCAGACTTTTCCGAGCCATGAAAAATAAGTTTGGCAGCGTTTTCCGCACGAAGCCTTCGCGTACTCAACTCACCAAGAGCAAACAAAACTGCGTCCATAATGTTGCTTTTTCCGCTTCCGTTGGGACCTGTGATTGCGGTGAAGCCCTTATCGAGATTTACTTTAACGACTTGGGGTCCGAAAGACTTGAAACCTTTAATCTCGATTCTTTTAATGTAGGGCATTAACTGTGCGCTCTCTTACGTGGAAGCGTTAAACTTGTCTGATTAAACAAATTCATCAACATTCTTATAAAAGCTTATTCACATCAAAAGGCGCTAAGAGCTACGAAAAAAGAAAGAAACATCAGAGAAAATTGATAAATAAGGCGCTGAGAACAGAAAATGAGAAGGCAGTGAAGAAGAAATGAGTTTTTTTAAACTCGGCGTAGATGGCGTGCAGGAAGTTCTGACGCTGGCACTGATGGTAGTGTTCTTTTTCGTAGTGATTTACTCTGACATAGCGCTCACGTACAAAATAGGCATAGGAGCACTAGTGTTTGCGGTGATTTTCATAACGGGGTTAGCGAGCCAAGCACTAAAGCAGCAAAAAGAACAGGACAAAAGAGCAAAAAAATAAACCCACTTAGCCGTGTCGATTTTGGGCAGTTTTGGGTTTTGGTTTGTTAGTGTAACTTTTGGCGCTGCCCTATTTGGTGCCTAATAGAGATTCATTGCAGAACCTATAGGGGGTAGGTCAAAACGGTAGGGTGCCTGTTTGGGGTCAAGTTTTGTTCTGTAGTGGGTATGCTCGTAGTAAACCTGAAGTCTACGTGCCAGTAGAATCTATATATAAGGGAGGGGGTAGGCTACGAGAGCAACAGAGCAGAAGCAAAAATGTTATTGGCTTTGTTTGCCGAAAACCACGTTGTCGATTACTTGGCAGAGAACTTGAAAAACTTCTTCAGCGCTCAAAGCGTCAGTGTCCAAAATAAAGTTGAAAGGCGCAAAATCTTCACCTAACGAAAAACCGTAAAGCTCCTTGTAGATGGTTTTCGTGTGTGACTCCTTCTCTTTCAGCGCCTGCGAAGCTTGCGGGATAGTCATGTGGTCGCGTTGAGCAATCCGCTCAGCTTGCTTCTCCACCGAAGCTGCCAACCAAATCTTAAAGCCACCCTTAACCAGCCAAGGCATCGTCCAACTGTCCAGCAGAACATTGCCCTGCGTTGCATACTCCAAAAGTTTATCGTCAACCGTTTTGTCAAAACGCGAATTCTTCTGGCGTTCCTCAAGAAAACACAGACCCTCAGGGCTTTCCCACCAGCCATTGTTGGATGCTTGGTAGCCTTCGGCAGTTGCTAAATCTCTAAGCGCATCCCCACCAGAATAATACTTTAAACCATATTTTTGGGCGATTCTCTTTGCCACAGTGCTTTTTCCAGTGCCAGCCATGCCAGAAATGCAGATAACCACTTTTTTCGTTTCAGCGGTTTTAGCCTCGTCAGTGCCTCTCATACCTCTCTGCCCCTTTACCTGCGCCTCACTGTATCGGAGTTACACCCATAAGTTTGGAAGCAATTGTTCCGAAGAAGAACGAGCAAATCAGGTACCAGTAGAAGAATGGAACCGCACCCAAATACGGAATATACGCTACAGGCTGTGGGAAATACCCAATTAATACTGGCCAGATGAAAATGTAAATGAAAGTTATCGGTATGAGCACCATCTGCGGCTTAAACATTTTTGTCTGCATCGCGTTAATCTGCGACTCCTTCTTCTTGAGCCGCTCTAAAGTCTTTGTGTCTTTGGAGCGCATAGCAGCCATACGCTCAGAATTATACTCCGCAATCTCTTTTTGCATTGACCGGTATTCGTGCCAGCCAAGCATCTTGGTGATGATTAAACGGTTAAGACCCATGTTAGCAAACGATATAGACACGGCTACAAGCATAATCGCTAAAGTCGCCACAGGTATGACGGAGATGTCCATTTTTCAATTCCTCTGTAAAGCTAAATTGTGCTGTGATATGCCTATTCTGCCTGCTCGCATATAACCATTTTTGCTTCCAGCAGACAGTTAGGCTTCAGCACAGGCGGATTATTCGCCCAGGATTCTTCGGAAGGCAGGGTACATTTCAGCTGCACGTTCCCGCATCAACAGTTCATAGTACTGGTAGATGATACCTACTGACAGCAGGATACCTACTCCTGAACCGAAGACGCCAAGGAAGTCGCATATGCCAGCCACCAAAGCCACGATTATGCCGCCTAAAACGGTGACCACTGGGATGTACCGCTTCAGCATTGTCTCAATGGGTTTGCTGGACCGTCTGTAACCTGGAATCTGCATGCCGGAATCCATGAGTTGCTGGGCTACTGTTGAGGGCCCTAAGCCGCCGACTTCAAGCCAAATGAGCGAGAAGACCGCGCAGAACACTATCAAGATTCCTAAGTAGATGAATGCTCTTATGGGGTCTGCCCCGACTGCTTGGAGACTTTGTGGTGCGGTAACGTAGTGAGACAAACCGCCATGCGGGGTGATGTTAGTCCCGTTAACGGAGTATGAGCCGAATATGTCAACGAGCAAGTTTGTCCCTGGCGCTGGTCGTCCTTGGGTGCTCCAGAAGAGTTGGCTAAAGAAGTAAACGTTCGCAAACAGCGCAGATGCAAAGATGACTGGGAGGTTGGAGACGTAGAGGAGTTTGATGGGGTATTTACTGCGGAAGCCTTTGTATCCAGCGTAGCTCATGGGGAGTTCGATGCGTATGCCGTTTAAGTAGATTATAACTAGGAAGGCACCGATTGTGGCGATTAAACCAATTAGGGAGGGGTAAACGCCTGCGCCCACTATCCAGTCGACTATGGTCATGTTGTTTGTGATCAGTTGCTGGAGGGCGCCAACGAACAGACCGTTGGAGGGGGAGAATGATTGCCAGAGGATTTGTTGGGCAACACCAGCCATGATGAAGAGGCTTATGCCACTGCCTAGGCCCCAGCCTTTTTGGACGAGTTCGTCTAGTAGCATGACGATTATGCCTGCGGCTATAAGTTGGAAGAATATGACTACGGCGGCTGTGCCGAGGTCGTTGCCGTACATGCCGCTTAGGATGTATGCGCCGCCTTGGACGCCTGTTAGAACTATTGAGAAGACTTTGCTGGCTATGGTGAAGAGGCCGCGGTCTTCGGGTTTGCTCATGTCGCAGTCTATGATGGATGATCCTGAGAGGAGTTGGAGTATGAGTCCTGCGGTGACGATTGGGCCTATGCCGAGTTCCATGAGTGTGCCTCGGTTTGAGGCGAAAATTACGCGCAGGGCGTTGAATTCGTTTCCTGCTTGTGAGGTTATGCCGTAGAGTGGGATTTGGGTCATGACGAGGTAGACTATGAGGACGAGTGCTGTCCAGAAGAGTTTTTCGTTGAATTTGACTTTGCGTTCTGGAACTTTAATTTCAGGAAGTATGCGTCCGATTGGTTTGAAGATGCTGAGGAATCTACCTGCCATGTTTTAGCCCTTTTTTTATGCGGTGGTTTCGGTTGCTTCTGCTTCTTCGGTTTCGGTTATAAGTTTTCCGCCTGCTGCTTTCATTTTTTCAGCTGCGGATTTGGAGCAGGAGGCAACTGTGATTGTTAGGGCTTTGGTTATTTTTCCTGTGCCTAAAAGTTTTGTGTAGCCGAGGTCTGTTAGGTTGATGTTTGTTGTGTCGATTGTTTGGGATAGTGCGTCGAGTTGTTTGAGGTTGAGGGTTTTTTCTTTGCTGTGTAGGGCTTGTGGTGAGTGGAAGCCGTGTTTGCCGAAGTAGGGTATTTTTTCGTTGCAGACTTGGCTCCAGAGGTGTTTGTGTTTGCCGACTTTTCGGTGTCCTTTGGATCCTGCATCTCGGTGTTGGCCTATTCTGCCGTAACCTTGTGTTCTTGAACCGCGCATTCTGCGGTGTTTTCTTAGTTTATGTGGCATCGTTTATTCCTGCTTGATGTTGTTTTATGGTTGCTTGTTTTGCTGCTTTCTTCAGCTTTATTTCTAGCACGCCATTTTTATAGGTTGTGTGTGTGATTGCTGGTATGACTATTTTTGGCAGATTTAAGCTTTTGTAGTATCGGCGGTCTTTGGCTTTTGCGGTGAGGATGAGTTTTTGGTCTTTGACTTTGATTTTGACGTTGTCTTGGTTGTAGCCTGCCATTTGGGCGGTGATGGTGATGTTGTTGGTGTCTTGGAACATGTCGATGAGGGGTTGGGGTTCTGTCCATTTGCCTTTGGCGTATTTTTTGGGTAATCGGTATTTTTGGGGGTGGATTTTTTTTGGCGCTTTTAGGTTGTCTAAGCGCAGAATTTTTGAGCCTTTTTTAGGCTTGAGTGTTTGGCTTTTTATGTCTAGCCATTTGTGGTGTTTTTTGCTTCTTCGCCATTTTGCGCTCATACTTCTTCCCCCGGTTGTAAAGGCAATTTGATTCGCTACTATAAAAGATATCGCAAAGAAAAGGCTCTAAGACAGGGTTGGTGTGTTGGAGGTGTTTTGTTGTTTTTGTTTGTTTTTTTGTGGTTTGGGTCTTTTTAGTAGCGGTTTGTTGCTGTTTGTTGTGTAGGTATGGTTGGTGGTTGATTAGGGTTGTTGATTTGCTGTTCTGTTTTTTGTTTAGTTTGTAGTTGTAGAATGGTTGCTATATACATCTACTTCTAAAAGGTTGAGCTGTTGGTTGTGTTTTGTTGTCTGGGTTTGGTTTGGGTCTGGTTTGGTTGTGCAGGCAGAAGACAAGCAGATGTGGGTTGCGGGTGATGTTTTGGAAACTTGTGTTTTTGACCTCTGATAGGCTCCTATAGTTTTGACCTACCCCTTTCCCCGCCCCTTTTTCAGCGTCTGATGTTGACAAGTTTTGACCCTAAGTAGACTCCCCTATCTTTTGCCTACCCCCTCCCCCCTACCCTTTTTTTGAAAACCCCAATTCAAGCCCCGTTTTAAATTCAGGGATTGTGTTGGGCTTAGTACACGTCTGGAAAAGGCGCAGAAAGTCACAGTTTGGCAGAAATCGGCGCGCCTCACAAGCAAACTTTAACGCAAGTTTCCACACTCCCCTTAAGAAGCCCCACGAAAGTTGCCAACCAATTTACAAAGTCACAGCCACAGGCAACTATGCATCACTTAGGCACAAAAGATAAGAAATGCCCTGCCTCTTACACTCTGAGGTTGACGTGGGAGAGATGACTCTTTTAACAACCGAAGAAAAAGAACTACTGACCAGAGCAGCCAACCTAATGGAAGAGATATTGGAGAGTCTGGAAATCGCGAAAGACAAAAAGCTCGTCAAAGATTTGAAGACTGCTCTGCAAGAAGTCGAAGAAGACAAAGCCAAACCGCTAGATGAGCTAATACGAGAGTTAAACCTTGAAAAAGAAGTACGAAATTAGGTTCACGCCTAGTTTCTCAAAAGGCATCAAAGCCTTAGACAGGGTAGCTCAAATTCAGGTGCTTCGAGAAATCTGCATTTTAAAAACTGACCCATACGCTGGGAAACCACTTCGTGGCGAATGGAAAAACGTCTACTCCTTAAGAGTAGGCACTTACCGTGTTCTTTATCAAGTTAAAGGAAGCGAAGTTTTCCTGCTAATTGTAGACCACCGCAAACAGGTCTACAAATAAAATTCACCCCCAGTACAACACATAAAAAAACGCGTAACCAAAATACAACACACCAAAAAACCTGCAAAAACGAAAGCTACAACGAAAGGAAAACCTTAGACCCCCCCTTTAAATATTGTTTTCAAAGGTTCTGGTGTACCTTCGGGTCACCAAAAAAGTGGTTTGCATCGGGTCACCGCACCACTCTCGGAGGCTTCTTGATTGAACAGGCTTACTGAGAGCATATTGAGGGTGTTACGCATTCATTATTTTTATCGGATGCTCCATGAGGGATTGGACAAACTGTACGCTTTGACAAAGGGATGGCCAGATATTTTGCTACTTTGGGGTTGTTGTTTGTTTGTCGGATATGCTCTTTTTCACTTTCTAGGAGTTACTGCTTTCTTCGGATTTCTTGTTGGTTTAGGCTTAATGTGACTGGTAACCTTTGGGTTTCCTGAAAAAGAAAATAATCAGCTTATCCGAATAGAGGAAGACGATAAGCGAACAAATGAGAGCTAGCGAGATTACAATAAAACTTTGAACGCTTAGCCATTTCCAATCATATGGTGCGGTAACCCATAGTTGACCAAGCATCCAGAGCAGTATTACTGTTGGAATCGAATATGCCCCCTTCATTTTTCTTGGAGCGTTAGTGGTGCGATAATAGTCTAACAATAGCCAGTAGGTTGTAAACAACACGGGAAGAATTACCCACAAGGCAGAATACAAAAAATTACCGTTGTCTTCAACGTTGATAATACCCAAGATGGTTTTTGGTGTTGGTGTCGGTTCAACATAGACTGTTCCATAAGGCAAAATTTTGATATTGGGAATGGTTAGATTAACATTCATAAAATTCCTTTGCATCCAATCTTCTGTAGGTGTAACGTTTTCGCCTAATTCTAATCCATATCGCAGGTTAAGTTTGATTTCTCCGATGTCTTGAAAAGTAATGTAATCGGAAGCAAACCAATCATAGGGAATAAGTGCTGATGCTGTACGGTTTGGAAAATATATGTTCCTTTCCTGCCATGCCATCATATGAAATGGACCCGTTGCAGGCATCAGGTCTGAAGCGTTAACTCTTATGGCATTGGTAACTCCAATGTCAAATAAGAGCGCTCTAACGTTCAAGGAATTTACCAAACTGTCTGCAATTTTGATGTCAACCATAATATATGCTAAAGCATTTTGGTTGAAGTTTTCGCTGAAGACAGTAGTGTTTACGTCCAATGGAAATGATGATTGACTGTTTTCAGGGTTAGGTAACCAGATATGTTCGATGTCTGTTTGGCTTTTCCAAGTCGGAGGTAGGTTTACATCGGGTGAGATGTCCATAAAAGGAGCAGTGTTTTCAGGTCTGCTAGGTGTTGAAGGCATTAAGGTAAAGAAAAACCCAACCAAAATTAAGGTTATTAGAACCAAGATTATGGCTAGTGGATTACGAATGCGCCTTTTTGTTAGCTTCAAGTTACTGCTTAGCCCTTTTTCTTATTTGTTTAACAGTGTTGTTAAGTTTTGGGGTAATTTGACTTGCGTTTTGGATAATTGTTATCCATTTATTGTTACCTTCAACTTTGATGCCGCAAATTTCTGAAGGGTTTTTTCGGTCTAGGCTTTCACGGGGTCTTATGTAGTTGGGGTAGATTTGGTATCCTGAAGGGGGGGCTTGTTTTGTGTCTTTAGTCCGCCCACAAAACTAGACACATAGGAAAAAATAACTGAAAAGAGCAATAAACTTGGTTATCGAAGTTACTATGAAATAAAAGATAAAATGTTGGGGTTGTGTGCGTGGTTGTTTAGACCATGCGTTGTACTAGTTTGTTGATTGCTTCGCCTCGGTTGCCTGCTTCGCCGCCAGCTTGAAAGCTCTTTTTGGTTTTGCCTTTGTAGCCTTTCTTTGGCGGGTGCAACCTGAAACGTGGCTGCATTGCAAGATGTCTTTGGTCAGCTTTGCAGGTGAACAGGGCTTCAGCGAGGTCGTCAATTGATTTGTAGCCGAGTGTCTGGACGTTTTCTTCTGTTATGGCTTTGCCGCCTACGAGTTTGCCGCGTTTTGCCAACATGAGCACCACGGTTTCCTTGGAGGCTTCACCCCAAGTCACGTAGTTGTGGGCACGCTGAAGCATACCAAGATAGGCTGGTCTGCTGTCAATAAGCACTGCATGGTTAGTGTGAGACAAATGAAGCATTGCTAGGGTTTCTTTAGATTCACGTCGCGCACTGATTTCGCCGCGCACCTTAACCGCGACGATGCACTTGTAAGTTTCAGTTTGTTGTTCTGCCATTTTACTTCACCCAATCAGCTGGAGTAATCAAATTATACGTCTTCTTAAGAGCATCAAACACGGCACAAGCAAACGAAGGAATAGTCCTCGTGGAACCATAAGTCCGCGTCCACATGTCCTTAACACCTGCCAAACCCATGATGACCTTGGCAATCTCGCTGGCAACAATCCCCAAGCCCCTTGGACCAGGAACAACCACCACACGCACACTGCCGCATTTGCCTTCAACTTGGAACGGAATAGAGTGACCTCGACCGCAACCGCACTCCCAACTGCCACAGCCCCGTTTAATCGGAACAATGTTCAATCGGGCATCAGCCGCAGCCTTCTCTATGGCGTTGCGAACTTGACCAGCTTTACCTTGACCTAAACCTAGGTAACCATCACGGTTGCCAACACAAACGATGGCTTTAAACCGTGACTTCTCACCTGCGTCAGTTTGCTTCTGAACCAAGTTAATGTTAATGACCTCTTCTTGTATGTCAGGAAGCAGGGCGTCAACAATCTGGGGCTCACTAATCTTTATACCGCTCAAGAAAACCTCTTCAATCGAAGTAATTTTGCCTTCCTGAATCAGCTTGCCTAAACGTGTCTTAGGAACCCACGTTTCCAAGTTAACTTTTGGACGTTCTCCTCTATTTCTTTGTCGTGACATTATTCTTTCTTCCCACCAGTTTTAGCTTTAGTAGTCTTCTTTGCACCAGATTTCGCACTGGCTTTAGCTTTACCTTCAGCGGCTTTGGCTTTAGCAGCAGGAGCCTTCTTTGGTTTAGCAGCAGCTTTAGCCTTTTTCGGCTTAGCCTCAGCATCCTCAGCTTCAACTTTAACCTCAGCCTTAGTCTCAGGCTTAGCTACAGCTTTCGCTTCAGACTTAACCGCAACCTTTGCTTCAGGCTTACCTTTAGCTTTAGCCTCAGGCTTAACAGCAACTTTAGGCACAGGTTTAGCTCTAACTTTGACCTCAGCCTTGAAAGTGACGCCAAACGCAGCAAACACCGCGGTCTTAACCTGACCAAAGTGTTCATTGAGCTGTTCAGGCGCTAACTTTTTAGCAACATACGTCGAAAACTGGGGAGCATACTCTTCAGGAGCACCTAAACTTTCAGCGTACGCAACAATGTGCTCACCCTCAGCTCGGTCCTTGAGAATTTTCTCATCGTCATGAGGTACATCTACGCCAGCATCCAAAACCCCACTCATAACAGTGAAGACCTTGGAGCCTTTCGTTGGCGAAACCAAACCGATGTCAAGGATTGCTTCAGTCACACCAGCAGCTTTAGCTTTCAAACCACAAAGCAAACCTGTCAAGTAAGCAGCAGGAAGATTACCAGTAGCAGCCTTCCAACCGTACTTCTTCACAAGCTCTTTGCTGTGCGCCGAAGCCAAAACCACATCGCCAAAAGGCTTAGCTACAACAATCTGAACAATAGTGTGCTTTAGGGAACTGCGACTAACAATCCTAGGCTTACGAGAAAGCACAAACGCCTTCCGCGCCTGATAGTCAGTTTTCTGTTCTCTTCTTCGACGTAACTGAACCCGATAACGTGAACCATGCGCCATTAACGTTTCCTCCACATATCATGAGCCTTCACATAACGCTCCATATCCGCAATCGAAGAGAATCTACCACTGCCAGCAACCATGTACAACTTGCGATAAT
>CALMWK010000058.1 GCA_937873375.1 Candidatus Bathyarchaeota archaeon | reverse complement strand
CCCAAAAACCCATCGAAGAACCAACACAATTAGCGCGAGAGTACATCCGAAAGAAGCTGGCTGAGGATTTTCAGTGACCCGATTCGTAGACACCAACATTTTCATCTACACTCTCACAGCTCACCCACATTTCGGACAGACCTCCAAAAACATTCTTGAGCGCATCGAGAAAGGCGAAGCAGCCATGACTTCTACGCTGGTACTCTGTGAAGTAGCTTGGGTGCTGGAAGCTATGGGCAGGCAAGGCGACATCAAATCTACGCTTGAGAAGATAATGTCTTACCCAACTCTCAAAGTTGTTGATTTTTGCGAAGATGACTTGTTGATAGGCGCAAATAACATGTCCGCGGAGAACGTAGACTTTAATGACGGTGTGAACCTTGCTTTGATGATGCGCATAGGCATATCTGAGGTTTACTCCAACGACCAGAAGCACTTGGGCAAGTTGGACTTCTTGAAATTAATCTTCGAATAACTCTTAGGAAGCAGACTCCGCTACATCGGTTGCCGTCACAAGTCAGAGTGTTTATGTCTGGTCGTTTTTGCTATGGCGTTGCTTCTTAGGCTGCCTAAGCCGAACCGCGTAGACGCTTTAACCCAGTACAAGCCAGCCATCGGATCACTTCAGTCTTCAACAGTGACGTTTCTGCGAATCAGCAATGTACCTGCTATGAAGTGGTCTATTGCGTAGGCTGTTCCGTTGGGACCAAGTGTGCTGGAATACCCTTACATGCCGATGGCTTTTCTAATGGTGCCCACTTTAAGGTCGGTTTCCTTCGAAGGCAAAGCCAGCAAGACTACGGCAGCAAAACAATTAAGCTAACTAAGCCCCTTCGAGAGATTCTCTATTTTCTTTCGAGCGCCAACAATTTGTTTTCTAACATCGATAGTTAAGGTGAATACTCCTTTAAGCGAATCAACCAGCTTCTCATCATTCAACATTTCCAATATCTTGTTGATCTGTTCTTTCAACAGTTCAGGTTTCCCTCTTCTGAGGTGAGTTAGAACCTTGTCCAAGTCCGAGTTCTCCATCAGCATTACTGTGTCCCGAACATCTGTTCTTCTTGCTGAATGAACCTTGAAAGCAATCATCAACTCCTTCTCTGGAACCGCGCATCTCACCGAGGCTTCTATTCCTCCGATGTCAGTCTTAACAGAATGTTTCTTGATGTATTCAAAACTCCACGAAGCACCAGTAGTTCTGCACACTAAACTGTCAACGAGAAGATCAAAAGTAACTGGAAGCTCACCTACTTTCTTTTTGTACCTAACGAACTCTCCAGCGTATGTACCATCAAACCCCTTTTTCTCAAAATCTCTTTCATATCCGTGTCTCTTCAAGACTTCCTCGGTCTTACCCAATTTCATCTTCGAAATAACAACATCACAGTCCACGGAAAACCTGTGCTTACCTAACCCACTGACCGCGTAGCCACCAACCACAACAAAATCCAACTTCTCTTCCACGAATCCATGAAGCGCCCACATTATCTCATTTTCTCTCTTCACAAACTCCATATTTATTCACTTACGTATTGGTCTTTGTTTCCATATACCTCGCATGCAAACCCAACTTGTACATTTCATCCAGCATTTCCAAAGCAGGCTCGTAAGAGTATATGTTTTTTTCGCAAAACTCCACAGTCTCTCTTAAAGGCGAGACACAGAAACCATTCACTTCTTCAGCTTCAAAATCAACTTCAGGATACAATACATAGAACACGCCAAACAACGTCTGCGTCGAAGGCTGACCCTCCACATGAGACTTTTGTTTTTTTGATCTAAAAAACCTCTTCCACCTAACCAAATCTTTCTTATCAACTTTCAAATTGACTGGATAAAAACCGAAAAATCTGTCAACTTGATAACCGCCTTTAGTCCAGAAGAAGACAGCATCAGGACCAGTCAAAGCGTAGCGCATGTTGGCATCTTTCAATGAATCGTATGAACCCGCTATGTTGGTTCTTTTAGCTAAATACTCATCTGGGGAATTGACCCTGTATTTGCCCCATCCGACTCTCTCCAACAATCCCTTTTTAGCCATATCATGTAAGACTTTGTTAGGGTCAGGACTAGCAAATGTTGAAGAAAACTCTTTCACAGTGAACTCTTTTTTCCAACTCCACAACACAGTCCACAATTCATGATACAACATAAATATTACTATTACAGTAATAACTTTAATAGCTTATGGTCCTTCTAAAAATTAAGATTCATAGGACACGCATACACAAACACCATGGTTAACCGGGCGAAACTCCAAACGGACTCAACAAATAGACAAACCAAAAACAGCCTCTAAACCTTATCGAAATAATCATGCGAAAAATAACTACTAGAAAATAAGTACTAGAAAACAGCGCAAATACTTATAACGACACCTCAGCAAAGTGACACTTAGCTTCAGACTAAGTTTAAAACGTTAAACCACATTTCCCAGTCTTGGCGGCGGCAACATGGATGCCCAAAACTCCAAAGAAAACACTCAAAAAGAACCAGCTAACCTTGAAACGCTGATCCAAATGGAATGGGACATCATCAATGAACTGCACAAAAAAATCAAAGACCCAGACCTAACCGTGACTGAGTGGACCAAAGCCACTAACGTATTGGGCTACCACATGAGCAACCTAAACAAAATGCTAAACCAGAAAGGCCAAGACAACCAGTTTAACGAACAAAACCTAGGCGAATTCATAAGAGACGTACAACCAAGAATCTATAGGCGTGTTCAGCGGGACTTCAGAAAATGGACCAGAAGGCTTTCTTTGAGAAGGTTCTAAGCGACTTAGCATTCGCAGCCCAAGTCTCAAGTGGCCTTAGGCAGAGACCCAAAGCCTTCAAGCAACTCATGGCTTACTCAGAGGTGGCACGTAGACTCGTCGAAGACCCAGTGTTCTTTGCCGTATTAATGTGTGGCGACAGCTGGCTAGTTGATGCATCTGACCACCAGAAGCTGCTCCGCGACCAAAGCCCACGCCAGGTAGCCGTTTGTGGGCGAGGCTGGGGCAAAAGCCTAATCTTTAGCCGCAAAAACCTTTGGCTCCTCTTCACCAAACCTAACGTGGAGAGCCTAATCATAAGCAGCACCCAACGGCAAAGC
The DNA here is from genome assembly GCA_937873375.1 of Candidatus Bathyarchaeota archaeon. Lineage (GTDB taxonomy): Archaea > Thermoproteota > Bathyarchaeia > Bathyarchaeales > Bathycorpusculaceae > JADGNF01. The sequence continues at coordinate 5,841 of CALMWK010000058.1, read as the reverse complement.
ATGATTATGTTCGACTACTGCTACTCCACCATCAAGGCTAATCCGCTTCTGCGCGAAATGCTCCAACGCCCAGGAACAACACACACCATCATCAAGCTCAAACCCCCACTAAACGGCAAACTCACAGCGCTACCCTGCTCACCTGACAAACTCAGAGGCTACCACCCCGACTGGGTCTTCCTTGACGAAGCAAGCATAGTCCCAACCGACATGATCACCAGCGAAATAATGATGATGCTCACAAAACCCAACGCTGGCTTAGTCATGAGCGGAACCCCCATGGCGTTTGATCATGTCTTTCGCAAGGCGTTTCTAGACACGAAGCGCTACTCAATCCACCATTATCCAAGCGACTCCAGCCCGCTTGTGAGCCAAACCCAGTTGGCGGAGTGGCGCGAGATGATGACTAAAGAGGAGTGGCAAAGAGAAGTCCAAGCCCTATGGGTTGAGGCGTCCCAAACGTTCTTCCCAATGGACCTTATCGCAAAATGCATCGACCCCGAACTCGACAACCCATCATCACCCAACCGCTTTATTGAAGAGATAGAAACTTTCAATTCACAGCAACGGCAAGGCAGATACTTCGCAGGCTTAGATCTGGGAAAACAAATAGACTACAGCGTCCTCGCAGTTGTTCAGTTGACCGAAAAGGGCGAAGTCAGGCTTGTGCATAAGCGCCAGTTTCCACTGGGCACACCCTACCCCGAAGTCATCGCATACGCCGCCAGAACCCACCAAACCTTCGACTTCGACGGCATGTACGTGGACAAAACAGGCATAGGCGACGCCGTAGTGGACGAGTTGGAAAGCATAGATATGCCCGAAGTCAAAGGCGTATTCTTCACCGACGCCGAAAAAGAAAACATGCTCAACTACCTCAAACTCCTCATGGAGAAAAAACAGCTACGCATCCAAGGACAAGACAAACAACTCATCGCCCAAATCAACGAACAACAATACGAATACCTAAAACCCAACACCGCCCAAGAACGCATACACATAAAATTCCGCCATCCCCGGGGTAGGCATGACGACCAACTCTTCGCCCTTGCGCTGGCGTGCTACGCAAGCAAAGAATCCGAACCAGAACCATTCCTATTCGTGATCCCGCGATAAAAAAGCCACCATTAGTTTTTTATTTTTGCTGTTTTTTCTCTAAAAGGGTCACGCCTCTTCTGAAATCATCTATCGAATACTCTGATCTAAACCCCTTACATACAAGGTAGTCAACCATTTCGGGTATCATAAGGCCAGCTATCTCTGCTGCACCGCTTATCGAAATCTTGCCTTCCATGTAAAGCTTTGCTGCTTTCTCTTTCTTAAACTCTGCCGCCCCTCTCTCAACTAGTCTTCTTATAACAACTGACCGGTCCACGCTTTCCTTCTCAGCTTCCTTGTCGATGTATTCTAGAACTCTCTTTGGTAATCTAACGCCTACACTCACAGTCTCACCCAAATCTATTCACCTCCGCTATAATAGAATCTATGACATGATTAGAAAACCACCCAATCTTCTTGAACTCAAATAAACATTCTACCGCCTTACTCTTTGAAATAGCCCCGTTTTTCACTAGCATGAAGACAATTTCAGGAGAAGATACTAAGTCAAGGTTTAGGATCAAACGCAATCTTCTTACTTTGTCATCGTTAGATGCAATCAAGTCGGCTTTCTCTTGGATATAAAGAGTTACAACCTCCAATTCTCCACCATGCAACCCATACTTTTCTAGTTCATTCATTAACTTAGTTTCGTGGACTGCAACCACCTGAATGTATCTTTCATACTCAAGTTTCTCGACCAGGAATGCATCTGCATGTCCAGCTTTTTTTCCTATTTCAACTACCTCCTTATGAACTGCGTTAGGTATGATGACTTGCCCAAACATGATGCATGTTTCTTTTAGAACTCCTCCCACTGCCAGATGAATTAGAATCATTGAGTCTTTAACTATTAGCACCGACGCCACCGTTCACAAAAAACATTATTGTGCACAAATATAAGCATTGCCAAAACAACTCCTTGATTAAAACAAACCCGCAAACAAAACCAAGCATACCCATACACCTGTACAGCTACCAAAAAATCCAACACACAGAATGCTTACGCATCAATTCTACCATACAAAAGGCAATGGCAACCAACTTTTCCCTTTGGCACTGGCGTGTTACGCTAGCAAAGAATCCGAGCCGGAACCCTTCCTCATCGTAGTCCCAAGATAACCCCCAATACTGGGCATCATGACCTCCATTAAATAAAACAGCGCTATCTAACGTCGTCGCCGTGGCAAATCCGAACAACGTGGATGTAAAACTAACTGAGGAACGATAAGAAACATTTAAAGAAGTAATACTTCCTAAATGTAATACGTGATGAAAGTTGGAAACTGAGGTTGTCGTAACAAAGAAGGGTCAGACTACTATTCCCGCGCGACTTCGCAAGAAATTCAAAATAGAAGAAGGCACAAGACTTGAAGTAGTCGAAACAGCAGAGGGCATACTATTGAAACCTAAAAAATCCATATGGGACCTAATAGGTACAGGATCAGCGTTCGCCACTCCAGAAGAAATGAAAAAGGAACTTGACAAACTCAGGGAACAAGATGAATAAGGCATCCTATGATAGTAGATTCTTTGTCGAATTCTTTTACTCAAAAGACGAAAACTTGCAACGAAAAATAAGAGTCGAAAAAAAGCGCAAAGAAAAATACGTCTCAACAGTGGTAATCCACGAAGTATACAAGCTTTCTCTTGCTCGCGAGGGACGGGAAACGGCCACCCTAAGAGCTGTATTAATGAAGAAAGACTTTCAAGTCATTCCAGTTGACGACCAAATAGCACAAATATCCGCAGAACTGAGACACAGGTATAACTTATCAATGGGCGACAGCATGGTTGCTGCCACAGCGTCTATATTGAAGGCAGTATGCGTCTCAGATGACCCGCATTTTCAACAGATCAAAGAAATCGAAACAACATGGATCTAAACAGAGCCCACCGCAAAACAACAACCCCATAGCAATGGCGTGCTACGCAAGCAAAGAATCCGGACCAGAACCCTTCCTAGCCGTAATTCCTAGGGGCTGAAAATCAACGTCTCTAATGACCTTCAAAACCCGCTTGATCGTGAACATTTAGCGGATAAAGGCTTTGCTGGTTAATGTTTTCAATCCTGCATTTTCCGCCGCTTTAGCAAGTTTTTTGTCATCTGTAACTAATATTTTCTTAGACTTGTGCGCTTCAGTAACATAAGCAGAATCGTAATACGTAATGTTAAATTTACAGGCCTTACCCAGAACAGCGCTGCCCACATCTTCATTTTCCAGCAAAACAACATCCATTGCCTGAAGAATTGCATACATTGTCCTCAGCAAGTTTTCTGCTTCTTCTTGACTTATCCTTTTGAGTAAAAAGCATTCTCTCCACAATGCGTTGCCCAACTCGTAATAAGCCAAGGATATGGTTGAGCCCTCCAAAAGCTTGTCTGGAGCGTCGCCTCGCAATTCTCTGACAAGCGTGAAGATGCTGCTAGCATCAAAAAGCAGCGTATGCTTCATCAACGGTTCTCCCTGCTTGCGCGAACAGCTTCCACGATCTCCTCAGCTGGAATCTTTTGAAGAATTTCACCTGCCTCTTGGGCAAGCTTTCTGAGTCTTTCTCTTTCTAAGCGCTCAACTTCTAACCGCAGAGCTTCCCGCATCAATCCACTCACGTTAACTCCCAGCTTGGTCAGTTTCTTCTTAAGTTCAATGGGAATTTTAGCGGTGACAGTAACCTGACTACCCATTCGGTATCACCAAAACAGTAATACCCAATCTGTTATAAAAACGTGCTGTACTACGCAAGCAAAGAAGCCGAACCAGAACCCTTCCTAGCCGTGATCCCAATATGACATAAACCAACTCTACGTAAGACCTACAAAAGTTACTCTTGCTTAGAAACCGACCCCTTCAACGTTTCCTCCAACTCATCTCTCAACTTTGCATCACGCACTTTTGGCAGCAGCCAAACAAGCCGCCCAGAAATGTTCACTTCCACGCCGCCTTCGCCACGGTAAAAACGCCGCCCCTTACCCAACCAATCAACCAAAACCCGCGCCTCAGCCTCAAAACCCTCCACCCCACAATCAGGAAAAACCAAAACCCCACCCCCAACACAACACACCATAAACCGCTCAAACGCACCCGTCACCGTAAAACCCCCCACACCAACCAACCGCTTAAAACAACCATAAACCTTGGGATCAAACCTAAAATTCTTAGAAACCTTACCCACCACAACCACAGTAAATACAAATGTATAAGAAAAACGTATAAGCATTACCCCAACCCAACACAAACCACCACACACCAACAACCAAAAAACCAAACCCAGACGCTCACACTCAAAAACAAACAATAAAAAACACAGAAATAATTAACGTTAGGGCTTCTGTGAAAACCACCTTATCGTTCTCTTCAGCCCTTCATCAAGCCAATATTTTGCTTCCACCCAACAACCTTTTCTATTTTGCCTGTGTCTGGGCAACGTCTCTTCGGGTCATCCTTCGACAACGGATAAAACGTTGTAGGCGACTTGCATTGGGTTACTGCTTGGTTTTCTGTGCAAGCTCCATCACCACGCCAAAAAATGGGGCGACTTACCACAACTTTTATCATTAATAGCTGACAAAGTTTATAGCTGCTCAAGACGCTGGATATTTAAGGTGTAGTTTATGGTCGAAGTGAAGGACGCAAAGTTCACCGTTCTTCTTCGGGAAGAAGACAAAGGCTACTCGGCTCAGGTTATTGAGCTTCCCGGATGCATCAGCCAAGGAAAAAACCGCAAAGAAACCATCGCCAACATAAAAGAAGCCATCGAAGGTTATCTGGAAGCGTTTCCAGAAGAGCTAGACCAGCTTAAACGAAAACGAGAACTGGTGGAAGTAACTGTCTGAGAAACTGCCAACTCTGTCACATCGTAAACTTCTGCAAATTCTAAACAAAGCAGGTTTTAAAATAGTTCACCAAAAAGGAAGCCACATATACTTAACCGACGGCAAACACAAAATCACAGTTCCGCGTCACGAAACAATTCAGAAAGGAACGCTTCTCGCAATCATACAACAAGCTGGATTGACAAAAGAAGAATTCCTAAAACTAATGAAATAACATAATCTTTCTAAATTGGATACGCGCCTTCAAGAGTTACAAAAAGAAGAGTGGAATTTCAACTCATCTGCTTTTTGATATAATCTAACTTGCCCATAAAATAACAACAAATACTGTTTGCCACGGTTGCTGTTCTTCTAACAATCAAAGAGAACAAGTAGTAGTTGACATAAGCCTTAACGCCGACTACTTCTGCTGCGAAAACCACCCTATCGTTCTCTTGAGCCCTTCCTCAAAACTCACCCGCGGCTGCCAACCCACAAGCCTCTCAAGTTTGTCCGTGTCTGGACAGCGCCTTTTCGGGTCATCCTTAGGCAACGGATAAAACTCTATAGTCGACTTGCACTTGGTTACTTCTTTTATTTTCTTTGCAAGATCAAGAATCGATACTTCCTGTGAATTTCCAATGTTCACGACTTCTCCCTTGGCTTTCTCGCTGGCTGCCAGCAGCAACAACCCCGTTACCGTATCGGTTACGTAGCAGAACGACCGCGTCTGTTTGCCATCACCATAAACAGTAATCGGCTTACCAGTCAACGCCTGCAATATGAAACGCGACATCGCTCTCCCATATAAGCCGTCTTCTCTTAAACGTGGACCATACGAATTAAAAATCCTAGGAACCTTCACATCCAACCCATACTGCTTAACATACGCCATCAACAACGCTTCCGCAAACCGCTTCCCCTCATCA
>CALMWK010000057.1 GCA_937873375.1 Candidatus Bathyarchaeota archaeon | reverse complement strand
CAAAGAGAAATTGGCGCACCCCTTCCCGGCGTAATCTGCTATAATGTTAGTAAAGGAGAACGACCCGGTGTTGGTGAATTCTTTAGGGTTCCCGACAGATATGCCGGGCGGCAAGGAGGTTAGCCATGAGAACAAGTAGACGGATTATCACAAGAGGCATTTATCATGAAGTTCGTGGCTCTTTCAGGAAACTTCTCGCCAGGGTGCTGAGTAACAGGATACTTGGCGTTAAAGGGAGTTGTGAGCGGATTACGGGGAGAACCCAGCGAAGGGCTGGTCGAGTCATCGCCGTGTGCGGTTTCTGACAAGATTATGCGGCTGGGAAAATTTAATGTGCTAGAAGTGTGAGCGAGACGGTGCGCAATGCACCACTTACTGGCTTCATATAATAAAAAAGTTGACTATGCAAGAATAGACCTGCCTGTTTGGGAAACCAGAGGGTGGGTTTTTTTAGGAAACAGCGATAGGCGAAGCAAGTAAGCGATTTATCAAAAAAGTGGAAGAAGACGAGTCGTTGCGGAAGTTGATAAGAAATGCTCTGGCAAGGGTCAAAAAATGGTGAATGGAGAGTTGACCCCTCTATACAACTTAGTCCTTGCAGCAGACATAACGCTGCCTGGCGTTCTTAGCCTGGCTGATTAAGCTCTCTGCGCGCAATGTGAGTATGCTGTCAATCGGAACACCGGCACTCTCCAGCATGGTTGCAGTCCAACTGTTACAGGTGTTGGCAATAAAGAAATAACCTTCCGCCTTGAAAAATTTACTTTCACCATACTGTCCCTTTTTCAACGAATACGGACTATTGTTCTCGTCGAACTTGAAGCTCGCATGCAACGCATTTCTCAAATGGTCCAGTCCTGTTTGTGACACGTTTAGCTCAAGGACCTCCTGCTGGTTGAAGTATTTTTCCGGTTTTATTGGAACAGCTACAACATGCATCACAGACGGATTTTTCCAGAATAGCGCCTTGAGAACCATGCTGATAGTAGCTTTTTCAGCTTGATAGAAATCTGCCTCACCCCAGCCGAACTCGTAGTAGGGACTTTTTGGAAGATATTCATCCAGAAAACTGAATTCGCAACCCAAATCCTGCGACGACAAGACAATTCCAGTGTGCCAACCATGCCTTACAACATGAATTGATTTTTCATCCTCTTTTGTGGCTGGTAAGTATCTCCACTCCTTGAAGTCAGCACATCCAGGCAAGCTGAATAGCAGAGCAATAAGCATCAGAAACAAAATATGTACGCTTGCCCGTTGATAAATGAATCGTTTCACGGATA
>CALMWK010000056.1 GCA_937873375.1 Candidatus Bathyarchaeota archaeon | reverse complement strand
TGTTTGCATTTGCATTTCGCCTCTATTGGGGCGGAGTGTATGTTTCGAATTTTCCGTTGAGTTCTTTAACGCGGTTTTTTACTTTTTCTGCGAACTCTGGGTCAGCTTCGAAGACGACTTGCACTGTGTTGTTGGTGTAATCGGTTTTTTTCACGTCTGCTTCTGAGTGCACCCAAGATACCAGTGGCATGGCTTGGTTAGTGTTTGGAATGGTGAATGAGGCGTGTATGTAGCCTTCGAGTTTTTTCAGTATTTCCTGTCTTAGCATGTCAAGGTTTGTTCGCTTAAGCGCTGATATTAGAATAGGGTTTTTGGTGACATCTTTGAGTAGTTCAAATTTTTGCTTTGCTTCTTCCTCGGTTAGCTTGTCGATTTTGTTGAGAACGGTTATCACTGGAACACTTGACGCGCCGATGCGGTCTATCGTTTCTTGGCAGGTTTTGTTCTTTTTCTCGATGGCTTCTATCGGTTCGTTTATGTCCAGAACCAAGAGTATGAGGTCTGAGTAGACGGTTTCTTCAAGCGTGGAGAGAAACGCCTCGATAAGTGTTAGGGGTAAGCGCTCTATGAAGCCAACAGTGTCCGTTAGAAGGAATTTTCTTTTGCAGAATTCAAGAAGTCGGGTGGTTGTTGAAAGCGTTGTGAACAGGGCGTTGTTTACGCGTGCTGTCTCTTCAGCTAAAGCGTTGAATAATGAGCTTTTTCCCGCGTTCGTGTACCCTGCTAAAGATATCGAGTAAAAGCCTAGTTCGGTTCTTCTATCGCGGTGCAGAACCCGTTTTTCTCTGACGGTTTTGAGTTTTCTCTGGATGGTGTGAACTTGTTTTTTTAGAGTCTCTTTGTAAACATCCGCTTCGTACACGCCTATGCCCATAAATCCGGGTTGCTCTCCTCTTTTGGAGAGTCTCACTTTTTCTTTGGCGTGTTTAATTTCATTCTTCAGTGTTGCTAGCTGAATTTGGAGATTAGCTTCGGTGGTTGTGGCTCTTTTGGTGAAGATCTCCAGTATAAGCTGAAAACGGTCTATGTTTTCGACACCTGTAACTTTCGTCAAGTTATAGGCTTGAATTGTCCTCAAAGAGTTGTCAAAAATTACTTTTTCAGCGCCTTTTTCCTTGACCAGCGTTGCGAGTTCTTCGACTTTTCCTGCGCCCAGTTGGTAGCGCGCATCGGGTCTTCTTGTCTGCTCCATTTGGGCTACAATGGTGTATCCTGCAGATGTTACTAGGTTCTTTAGTTCGTCTAGATTTGATGCCTCACGGTTTAGTCGTCGTTGCACTATGATTGCTTTCGTTTTGCGGGTTCATCTCCCTTGTTTTTCTTGTCGAATTGTATAATGTCTCCAAGGGTTAGTTCAGTGTTTGCTGCTTTTGCAGTTTTTTGCGTGGTTTTTTCTTCAGCAACTGAAACAAGCAGCGTAATTTTCAGGGCGTGCTCCAGTTTTGACACCAGCAGGTCGTTGGGCGAGACTTTCCCTGTTTCGATTTTCCGCAGCAAAGATTCTTTTTCGCTTATTTTTTTGCCAAGGTCTTCGTGGCTGAGTCCAGCTTTCTCTCTTGCCTGCCTTATTACTTCGCTGTAGTCTTCCACTACTTCTTGGCTGACATCGACTCTGGCTTGGATAACTCTCTTTCTAATCTGGATAGGACCTTGAATGGGCGCGAAACCAGTAGAGGTCAGGTTTGGTTTTTGGAGCTCCACTTGTGGTTTTGGGGCGTCTGACCACGTTGTTTTCCCGTGTTTGGCGCATTCGTGGCATACTGTCATCTTGGCGCCTTCAATTATGACTTTGTTTGGGTTTTCATGAATTTTGCGTCCGCATACTTCGCATCGCATTATGTTTACCCAGTTTGTTTTTATTGTGTTACGGTATGTTTATAGTTGTCGAATTGGAAATGACCCTTGCACGGTGAAAAACAGTGGAAAACGCTCTTAGGCACATTAGGGGCATCGCGGATTACCAGTTTGGACAAGGTGTAGGCGCTAAACTTTTTCCAGATAACGTGGAGCTGGTGTATTCTCCTGCAACCAAGAGGATACGTTTCATAAACTTGAACGGTAAAAGACTTGCCACGCTTCGTCCCACAGACAGCTTTTTGTCTCTGAGTGTTACTGCGGCGCGTTTCCTATCGGAGAACGTGGCTTCGTTGCATTGCTTTGTTACTGTGCGTAATGATGTGGCAAAGTTTGTGGCTGACGGCGGCGACGTTTTTGCAGCACACGTTGTTAAGGTCGATGGGGAAGTCTGCGCAAAAGACGAAGTTATCGCTGTTGATGAGGATAAGCGGGTTTTGGCTGTTGGGCGTGCTATGCTTTCTGGCGCAGAGATGTTGGCTTTCAAGGTTGGGGTTGCCGTGAAGGTTCGCCACGGAAGCGGCAAAAGTTAAGTATATTTGTTTGATATGCAGAATAGTTTGTTGGACGCGAATATTATGCAAAGACGCATTAATCCTCGAGATGCAAAGCGCATGATGCAGCGCATGGGCATGAACATGGAAGGCGTGGATGACGTGGAAGAAGTCATCATACGAACTCCAAGCAAAGAAATCGTTATAGAAGGACCTGAAGTGGCCATCGTTCAGATGCAGGGACAGAAAATATTCCAAGTTGCAGGCGGAAACGTAACTGAAAGAGCACCCCAACGCAAAACTGCTGCTTCACCAGCGGCAACAATTTCTGAGGAGGATGTGCAGCTTGTGGCAGGTCAAACAGGCAAAAGTGTTGACGCTGCGCGGAAAGCTCTGATTGAGTGCGAAGGCGATTTGGCGAAGGCTATTTTGCTGCTTCAGTCTTAACGGGTTCTTTTGTGTTTGGAGCAGTCTATAGCCCCCTTATTTATAGGTGCCAATTATGGTTTTTTGACCTCTCTGCTCTGCGAGTAGGTACCCCCCTCTATTTATAGAGTCAACTAATGAGTAGACTGCAAGTGAACCCTTCTTGCTCTACACTGCCCCCCTTTTCTGCATAGATTGGCTATTAGGCTCCAAGTATTATGGCGTGTATGTGCATTGAGTTTCTCTAAATCTGCAGAGCTTAAAAGCAAATGCTTAAGAATTAATTTAACCTTGAATTTGGGCAATACACTTCGGGGAATGTTTGACGATGGGCAAGATGAAAGTTTGTGTTATCGGTCTGGGTCAGCTTGGGCTTCCAGTTGCGCAGTACGTTGAAGCGAGGGGTCTTGAAGTGTATGGTTATGACATAAACCCCAAAACCGTGGATTGTGCCGCTAAAGCTGGAAAATTCAAGGCTACAACAAAATGGCAAGAAATCCCCCAAGCAGACGTCTATATAGTCTGCGTAACCACCAGCCAAACAGCTGATGGCCCAGATTTGTCGCCAGTTTTTGAGGTCTGCAAAAAAGTTGCGGAAAAAACCAAACCAACAACCCTCGTAGCCATAGAAAGCACAATTATCCCTGGCACGTCCAAAAAAATCTTCACCGACATATTCAAGGGCAAAGTTCAGCTTGTTCATGCGCCGCACAGGTACTGGGCAGACGAACCCGAAAAACACGGTGTCAACCAAATCCGTGTCATCGGCGCCGCAAACAAAGAAAGCCTCAAAGCAGGCGCAAAATTCTACCAAGACACACTTGGTATCCCCATGCATCAGGTTTCATCCATTGAAGTGGCGGAAATGAGCAAAATAACCGAAAACAGTCACCGATACCTGCAAATTGCGTTTGCCGAAGACCTAAAGATGCTGTGCGCCAAAATCGGCATGGATTTCGAGGAATTGCGAGTTGCATGCAATACGAAATGGAACGTGGACATGCCTGAAGCCAGAGACGGCATAGGCAGACACTGCCTCCCCAAAGACATCAAATACGTAACGTCTCTAGCGCCGAGCACAATGCTGGAAAGCGCCATGATAGTGGACAAGAAATACCGCGAATGGCTAGCCAAACATCAATAACCAAAAACTCTCTTTCTAACAACCCCTCAATAAGTTCTAGTAGCAAATAATTGTGGATAAAACTTATAACACGAAAACCCTCCCTTCCTAACAAAGAGAAACCCGCCATGCCTGACATCTGGTTAGACACAGTTACCCCGAAAATCAGCATCGCAATCCACAGCCTACTGCCTACGCTGCACAAAAAAGGCTACAGCACACTTGTTACCGCTAAAAAGCAGACCCAAACCACCGACCTGCTTGATGCTTTAAAAGTTCCTTATTACACAGTTGGCGAATACGGGCAAACCCCAAAAGAAAAACTCGTCGTCGAACAGAAACGTACCTTAGAATTCATAGACTTGTTCGACAAAGTTGGTACCCCAAAGGTTCTGTGGACCCACGGCGACGTCTCCGCAATCCGCACAGCTTTTGGGCTGCAAATCCCAGTTGTCTACGCCAACGACACAGTTTTTGCCTACCACGTGGCTAAACTTGCGGCGCCTCTCGTGGACTGGCTCGTCACACCCTTATGCTTCGGGAAATCATGGACCAAATTCGGCATCCCAAAAAACCGCATAGCTCAGTATGACGGACTTGAAGAAGCAGCATGGCTAAACACAAAATTCAAAAAACCCAACTTCCTAAAAGAACTCGGAAACAAAAAACCCACAATTCTGTTCCGAGACGCCGAGTACCAAGCCAGCTACTGCGGCAACGTCAAAGTAGACACGATGCAACTTCTAAAGGAACTCACTAAACTGGGTACAGTAATCTACCTTCCACGGTACGAGGAAGAAAAACAAAAACTCAAGGGCTTGGACAACATCTGGACACCACCTGAACCTGTTCTAACTGCCCAACTTCTTCCTTACATTGATCTCGTGGTGGGCAGCGGCGGCACAGCATGCCGAGAAACCGCCCTCGCAGGTATCCCAACCATAAACTTCCACTTCTGGGACGTCCAAGCCCGCTACCTCTACAAGAAGGGCTTTCCTCTGCAAATCATAAGAAACACAAAACGCATAGTTAAAACTGCCAAGGCAATCCTTCAAAACCCCGCAAAACACAAAATAGACACCAAAGCCGCCTTAGCAAAAATTGAGTCCCCCGTGCCAGTCTGGGCAAAATACACTGAGCTCTGCCTGAAACAAAAAGCCTAAAGGAACTTCCCAGACTCCAAAAAACCCTTCAGGTAATAGAGTTTAATCAGAGGATGAATGTACGCTATTGTTGGTTCCCGTGTTTTGAACGCCACAAACAACCCCGTGAAAGGCGAGATAACAAAACGGTACATAATTCCAAACTTCGTTATGGGCGGCTTCTGATGAGTTTCTTTTTCGATCTGTCTCCAAGTTTCATACGACTGAGTTCCGTACCAGCGTTGATGCTGCAACTCGTGCATTAGCCCACCTCGAAGATGAACCGACTGCACACCGTAATCAACCACCCAAACATAGCCCGCCTGTCGAAGTTGATAAGCCAAAGTCGTATCTACACCAGCGTTAACCTTGACTTCGGGAAAACCCCTAATCTTTCGGATGGCGTCGGTTTTGTAAATAGTGTTATCCAACGTGCTGCCTAAAGTGAACGCTGCATCCTGCCTCTTCCTCAACCACGAAGCCAGATTAGCTTCGCCCCGATATTTTTTCGCCACATACTGCTGCAGTTTCTTTACACCTCGGGGCTCACTGGCAAAACGCATCCCAGAAGCAGCCGCAACCTGAGACTTTTCAAGTAAAGGCGGAATTTTTGCCCACCAATCCCCAGCCAAAAGCAGGTCTTGCTCAAAGCTAACAAAATACTTGGATTCCACGTTTTTGAGGGCGGTGTTGGCGCCGTCACTTATGCCTGTGCCTTCGTTAAAAATGACTTCCCAACCGAAAGCCTCGGCAATCTCCCTAGTGTTGTCTGTGCTTTGGTCGTCTACGATGAGTCTCCGATTAACAAACTCCCTTGGTATAACCTGACCAATTTGCTTAAGAACAGCCGGCAGCGTTTTTGCTCCGTTCTTAGTCCACATCACCAAATCAACTTTGTCAATCAACTAAGGACACCGAACCGAGTTTGGAGAAACTAATAAGAACCTAGTATATAAAAAATTAAACACAACAACAAAGCAAACAGTCTATCCAGAAAATTAAAAACAAAACAGCGCTTCAGTACAATTGTGCTTTGATTTTATCTGTTGAAGCCTCAAAATTTTATTCGCTTAAAGAAAAGAATTGTTGCAAAAAAGAAGCACAAACACGTCAGCCAAATTGTTGATTTTGACACTTCTACTGCAGTTTCGCGTCACCTGCACATGCTGTAAAAAATGGCATCCGTGGGTTGGAATGCGTAATGCAGAAATACGTCAAAAGGTGATATACTTGAAAATGCCCGAAACAGGTGACTTAAGATTGGCGGCAACTTCGAGCTTAAAGCGCAGCTTTAGAAGCGTATTTTACGCAGAAAAAAGCAGTAACCTTTCATCACTTTTGAATATCTTGAAGGGAGTTTCAATGGGGTGGATTCAGCATGGTTAAACTAAGCGTTGTCATTCCAAACTTGAATTATGGCCGATACCTCAAGGAGTGCCTTGATAGTCTCCGGGCACAAACGTTCACAGATTACGAAGTGCTTTTGGTTGATGGCGGCAGTAAAGATGAAACATTTACAGTGCTGAAAAGTTACCCTGAAGTTAAAGTTATTATGGATGCTCCGCCGCAAGGACCTGTGAAAGCAGTAAACAAGGCAATAGCACAGATGACAGGGGAATATTTTACGCAGCTAAATGCTGACTGCATATTGGAGCCATCAATGTATGCGGACTGCATGAAACTTCTGGAAGAAAACCCGAAGCTGGGGATGGTTTACACTGGATGGTTTGACATTGACGATTCCGGAAAACTCTTGAAACAACATAAACAGCCCGCACAATTCAAGCGTGACTTGCTATTGCAATACAACTATATTGACGCCACAAGCATGATTATCCGGAAGTCATGCTTTAACAAAATCGGCGTGTTTGACGAAAATTGCCCTTGGAGCATGGACTGGATCATGGCGGTAAAAGTCGCAAGCGCATATCCCGTGCACTTTTTAGATAAGGCACTATTTTATTACCGAGTCCACCCTGGACAGATTACGCAGTCACCGAAAATGAAGGCTGACACGGAAAGAGCTTATAAGATTATCAGGGAATATTACGGTTGGTCATCAAAGTTGAAGGCTGACGTAACAATGAAAACCAAGAATGCGCTACGGAGATTGAGGTAAATATGAAAGCATGTGTTGTTTTCTGCACTATCCGGCACACTGAATCTTTTGGGTGCTACGCAAAAAACTTTAAAAAATTCGGTCATACCCCCGACGTGTTAATAGTAGATGAAACTGGAGAAACTAGGAAATTTATCGGCAACGAGTTTAAAGGCTGGAAGGTAGAGTTTTACGGAGCAAAAGAACGCGCTGAATGGTTTAAAGCAAAGAATATTGACCCGAATACTGTTCCAGCTAAAACAACTGACGTCATAGGCTTCAGCTTGTTGGTTGCTTACCCACGTAAATATGATATGATTGTGTTTGTTGATGATGACACTTATCCTTTGCCTGACCACGATTTTCTAACTGAACATTACGACGTCTTATACAACCAAAAAATGCAGAAGGTGTATTCAGCAAACAATTGGGTAAATCCTCACCCACGATGTTATGGGCGCGGGTATCCTTACGCTTTAAGAAAAGAAAACGCCATGCGCACCACTAAGAAAGGTTCTGCCAAAGGGTCAGTTTTAAACATGGGTTTATGGCATAACGTGCCCGACTTAAACGCAGTTGACTACCTATATTTAGGATCACTAACAGGGCAATACAATGATAAAGGCGCTTTCAGTAGCGAAAATTTTGTTTTAGGTAGCAGCTATTTGCCTTTGTCGAGGATGAACATTAGTTTTAACCCGAAAATTATTCCCGCGTTCTATCAGCTCTCAGGAAACGAGTATGGAATGGGGCGTTATGGTGATGTGTTCAGCGGTTTATTCATTATGAAAATCGCCAAACATTTAGGCGAGTACGTTAGTTTTGGTTCGCCTTTTTGTATTCATAATAAGGAGCCGCGTGATGTGTTCCGCGACATTAAATCCGAAGTAGAAGCAATCAAACTTAACGAAACAATGTATCAGGTTTTGGACAAAATTGAGGTGTCGGGGGATTCTTACGCAAGTTGCTACTTGAGCATAGCAGATGGTTTACTAAAATACAAGACTGATTTCCATACTCCTGAATACATTAGCTTTCTAGTTGAAAGAATGAGAGGATGGGTTAAAGCTGTTCAAGCTTAACGTTGGATGTGGCCATAAATCGTTAGGTTGTGACGTAAATATTGACTTGTTCACTGAAGCTACTGCGCACCGTAGTGTAGGCGCAGATATGCGAGTGAACACTGATGTGAAACTGGAAGGCATCCCTAACCTTATAAAAGCCGACTGCACACAGTTACCCATACGGAATAACGTGTTTGATATGGTGATCAGTAACCACCTGATTGAACACATCACGGAGCCCTTCTTGCTTCTTAAGGAAATGGTGCGCGTAACCAAACCCGACGGATTGATTCAAGTTACTACGCCCCACAAGTTAAGCCATAATCGTAAGTGGATATTGCATAAGCACAGTTTCAATTTTCGTTGGTTCATAAAAGCATTTAAAGTTTTAAATGTTGAGCTGGTTCAAACTCGGCGAAACTTTAGGTATTTGCCACACGATTACTTTCCATTGTTCAGGTTACCCTATTTTATTCAAGTAACAGGAAAAGTGAAAAAACGATGAATGTAACTTTAGTATATCCGTGCCTACGAAACTTCGGTGGATGGAACAGTTTAGGAAAGAACCGCGAAGGATGCTTTATTCTTCACGGATTACCCAGCATCGCTGCGTGTTTAGAAGAAAAGGGCCACAACGTGAAGCTTTTAGACCTGCGTGAAAGACACAGTTGGGACGACACATATGACTGGATAACGCGCGATAACTCGATGATTTACGGAATATACATGAGTACCCTCGACTATCACGAAGCCAAAACCACCGCGGAGTTAATCCGCAAAGCAAAGCCTAACGCAAAAATTATTGTTGGCGGACCACATCCAAGTGTAATCCCCGAGGTTGTAGCTGAAGACAAAGTTTTCGATTACGTTTTTGCTGGAGAAGGCGAAATTACTTTTCCAGATTTAGTTGAAAACCCCGATAAGTACCCACGCATAGTTCACGGCGAACACCCTGACCTAAACAAGTTGCCCTTTGAAGACCGCGAAATATTTAACATGAAAAAAGTTTTAGCTACCAAACACATAATTTTTCCCAGCCCATTTATGAACGTAATTTCGGGACGCGGATGCCCACATAACTGTAGCTTCTGCAAACCCGGCGAGGACTTGATTTTTGGCAAATTCAGAATGCGCAGCGTCGACCATTTAATGGGCGAAATCGAAATGCTGGAACAAAAGTACCAGTTCAATTTTCTGCTGATTGATGACGATTTGTTTACGGCAAGCACCGATTATGTTTACGAGTGGTGTGACCGCTACGAGAAAATTAAGAAACCCTTCAGCATCCAAACGAGGGCTGATTGGGCTAGCAGAAACATTGATGCTTTGCAGCGCATGAAAGAGGTAGGGCTAGGCTGGGTCCGCATGGGATTGGAAAGCGGAAATCAACGAATCTTAAATCTGATGCGGAAGGGAGTTACGGTAGAACAGAACGTTCAAGCAGTAGAAAATTGCCACAAAATAGGTTTGCAGGTAATCGCAAATTACATGCTGGGCAACCCGTCTGAAACCAAAGCCGAAACGCTCGACACTATCAACATGATTAAGCGGCTGAATATTGAGTGGAAGAGCGCAGCGTTTTACACACCCATCGTAGGTACTGACCTATATGATTATTGCCGGGCTCACAAATTGTTGGTTTCGGATGACCCTGCAGTGTTGGGTACGCGCACTATAACCGAGCAACCGAGGCTTAAAGGCGTAGATTACGATTGGATTCAAAGGCAAATGTACGGCAACTACTATAGGCAACGTCATTTTGTGCGGGCAGTGTTAAACCGGTATCCGGTTTTAGCTCCATTACGTAAAGTGGCCAGCAGACTTGTGAAATAGATTGACAGTGATCGGTGTGTATGTGTCTGCGTAGTGGCAGATGAAACCCGAAAATAATCTGCGCGCCCTTTAAATGTTGAAGACCATGAAGTTAATGTGAGCTTCCGGTTCCTCAAAAGTCTTTCAACACAAACTCCACAGGAAAAACCGTCAGCATCTTGCCGCCAATTGGAACTTCCCGCTTTTTAACGTGCCCTCGCCTTTCCCGCTTCAAAAGTTCCAATTTCACATTTAATCCGCCACTGTAACCGCCCAACGTGAAGTCTGCGCTAACCACCCTGTGGCAGGGAACAACAGGCGCAAACGGGTTGGCCGCCATCACATTTCCAACTGCGCGCGCTCCTCCACCTGCAACTTTGGCAACTGCCCCATACGACGCCACGTAGCCACCCGGAATCAGAGATACCGTTTGAAGCACTTTTCGGGTGTAAAATGGTAAATGTTCAGTGGCGAAACACACTTGCTTCAACGTAACGTCTTTTCCGCGGTAAACATTTTCAATCAGTAAAAGAGTTTTTTGGGCGAAGGCTGAACCTGCAGAAGTTACTTCAAAAGGAACATTAAACGGTAAACTACACAACAAAGAATGGATGAGCTCCTGCTGCGTGTCGGCGAAGGCGGCGGCAAAAACCCGCGGCTCTTCACAGGCTACTCCAAACCAGACCCCGCTGCTACTCTTTGCGCAGACTTCCAGCATCTTTTAGGCTCCTGCAAACAAGATAATGTTGTGTTCCGACACCCTTTTAGCCTTATGTAGGATTCCTACGCTTCTGCTTATGCCCCACCTGCAAGATTAACCTTAATAGGTTCGACTTGAGTATATCAACCAGAAAAGGTGCAAAATTATGGAAGGATATGGACCACAACCACAATCCGAATCACAAGCGCCAAACGGAATGGCCTGGATCCCAGGCGCCACCACCGTAGGCGTTGTTTGCCAAGACGGCATAATTCTCGCCGCTGAAAAACGCGTATCATACGGCTACTTTATATCTAGCAAAGGCGGCAAAAAAGTCTTCAAACTAACCGACCAAATCGGCGCAGCCTGCGCAGGACTCGTCAGCGACATGCAAGTTTTGGTCCGCGATGTGGAAGCTAACGCGAACCTGTTCAACATGGACGTTGGCAGACGCATCAGCGTCCGAGCAGCAGCAAAACTAATGTCCAACATACTATTCAACAGGCGCATGGCACCACTAATAACTCAGACAATTGTTGGCGGATTAGACGAAGCAGGACCATCGCTTTGGGTACTAGACGTTCTTGGCTCAGTTCTGCCCGACGATTACGCTGTGGTGGGTTCCGGAACAGAAATTGCCATAGGCGTTCTCGAAGACGGCTACAACAAAAAAATGAAAGTTGCTGAAGCCAAAGAACTTGTAACCCGAGCTATAAAATCAGCCATAAGCAGAGACGCCATGAGCGGTGACGGCATAGACTTCCTCATCATAACCAAAGACGGCGTAACTGAAGAAACAATAAAATTTTAAATTCCCCCCTCTCTTTTTAATTCAACCTGAACCAGCATAGCTTACTTCGCTGTGCTGTTGGAGATGCTTGACTTGTCGTTTCAACTAAGCGATGAAGACGGGAAATTCCTGATAAGCTTGGCACGCAAAACCGTGCAAGAATACCTAGAAACCGGAAAAGCCATCACACCTCCAGAAAACACGCCGAAGAAACTTTTCGAAAACTGCGGAGTATTCGTCACCATAAACACCCTCAAACGCGGAAAACCCGAACTACGCGGATGCATCGGCTACCCATACCCAACAAATCCACTGGTGGAAGCAGTGATTGATGCTGCCATAAACGCGGCAACGCAAGACCCACGGTTCTATCCCCTGCAAATGGGCGAGTTGGACAGGGTGGTCTTCGAAGTTAGCGTGCTTACGCCACCTGAACCAGTGCAAGTCAGTAAACCTGACGAGTACACAAAGAAAATCAAAGTGGGTCAAGACGGCTTGATTGTGGAGAAGGGTTTCTGTAAGGGTTTGCTTTTGCCGCAGGTGCCTGTGGAGTGGGGTTGGGGTGAAGAAGAATTCCTCTGTCAGTGTTGTGTGAAAGCGGGGTTGCCGCCTGACAGCTGGCTTACAAAAGGCACCAAAATCTACAAGTTCACTGCGATAGTGTTTGAAGAAGAAGCGCCGAAGGGCGAAGTGAAGCGTAAAAGCCTCAGCGAAGCCTAACGTTTAGCTTTTGATGTTTTCGATTATTTCTACTGCGCGGTTTAGTCCGTTGAACTTGTTGGAGACCCTGTTCAACGCTTCCATATTTCTCTTGAATAATTCGCGTTTTTCTTCGATTTCTCGAATTGCCGACTTTAGTTGGGTCTTGTTTTTTGCGATTACTGCACAGTGCATGTCTTGAAGTTTCGCTGCGTTCGCCATCTGCTCAGGCTGCGTCGGAATCAAGATGCTGGGCTTCGCGTACTTCACAGTTTCGAAGCACGTTATGTGTCCACCACTAAAAACCACCATAGAAGCGTCACGCATGCATTCCCTGCGCTCCTGCGTGGACAGCCAAGTGTGTACTTCACAGTTGCCGATTCTGCCGGTTTTTCTTTCACCCAGCACACCTAAACTGATTATGCTTTTCACGTTGAGTTCTCGGAATGTCGGAATTAGCATCTGCAGCAGTTTGGCTCTTGTGCCTAATGGTCCACTGACGGGTGCGAAAATGTGTTTTTCTGTGGTTTCTGTCGGGATGGTGTCGAAGAAGCTGCCGACGAACTCGGCTTTGTCTGCTATTCCGACAGTGCGTAGGTTGCCTATGTTGTATTCGCAGATAGTGTTTGGTGGGGGGTTGTCGGGGATGATGATTTGTTTGCAGTCTTTCACGTAGTTTTCGGTGAATCTTTCGCCTGGGCTTAGGAATGCTGAGAATCCGTGGCTGGGTCTGACGACGTTTGTGATGTAGACTGCTGGGATTTTCCACCTGTGCGCGAGCCTTAGTGCGTGCATGTCGCCGTCGGCGATGAGTATGTCGGGTTTGATTTTGTGGATGTGCCGTCTTAGGTCGTAGTAGCGGTGGATGGTTTCCATGGCGCTGGAGTTTTTCACTTCGAATTTGTCGGTGTCGCTGTTGAAGTAGGGCATGGGGAAAAGGATGTTGATGAGGGATGCGGATGTGATGACTCCGCTGCTGTTCTCGTACCACGCTACAGGCGTAGTTGGGTAAACGTTTCTGAACTCTGCTTTGAGCAGCTGGTAGGCTTTTCCACCTGAGAAAAAGAACACTTCATGCCCACGCTGCTCTAGCCGTTTGCCTAGCGCAATGGTTCTTGAAGCGTGTCCTAAACCCAGCTCGGAGCAAGCATACAACAGTCGCATGCTCAAACATTGCACAGGTGGATTTATTTTACTTATGCCTAAAAACCAAGCCGACAATGGACTCTGGCGGTTGCAAAAGCAAGTGTTTTAAGCCTAAACGCGAAGAATAAGAGCTATGTTTGTTCCGCGCAAAATCTTGGAAGCAAAACTTCTCAAGCTGCTTGCAGAGGACATCGGGCAAGGTGACGTAACCAGCGCTGCCGTCGTACCAGAAGGATTGACTGCCGAAGCGGAGGTAATTGTGAAAGCTGCAGGCGTTGTTGCAGGTGTTGAGGAGGCTGTGGTTCTCGTAGAGGCTTTGGGGCTGAAAGTTGAAGTTGAAGTGGCGGATGGTGCAGAAGTCAAAACTGGGCAAACTCTTATGCGGATTTGTGGCGACGCAAGAACAATTCTAACAGCAGAGCGCACTATGCTGAATTTGTTGTCGCGGATGAGCGGAATTGCCACAGCTACAAGAAACCTGACCGAAAAAATCAAAAAAGCCAAGTTAGCCACGAGGATAGCGGCAACCCGCAAAGCTGCACCTGGGCTGCTTGTTTTCGACAAAAAAGCCGTCATCATTGGCGGTGGCGATGCTCATAGGCTGCATTTAGACGACATGTTGTTGATAAAGGACAATCACATCGCGTTGGCTGGGAGCTTGGAGAACGCTCTGAAACGTGCCAAGCAGCAGGCATCTTTTAGCAAGAAAATTGAGGTGGAAGTCACCAAGCCCGCAGAAGCATTGAAGGCAGCAGAGTTGGGTGCAGACATTGTTATGCTTGACAATTTCTCTCCGAAGCAAATCAAGGAGACTGTGGTGTTGCTGAAGAAGGCTGGTTTTTCTGGGAAAGTTCTGTTGGAGGCAAGTGGTGGAATTACTGGGGAGAACCTGTTGGAGTATGCTTCGGCAGGGGTTGACTTGGTTAGTTTGGGAGAGTTGACTCACAGCGTCAAAGCGTTGGATGTCAGTTTGGAGATTGCCAAAACCAAATAGTTTTCCCTCTTTTTGAAAAGGGCGGAACGGTTTTACAAGCCAAGCAGAAGCAGCGCCAGCACTAAGAGGTTCATTGTGGAGTGCGCGGTTGCACAAGCCACATAGTTCCAACGGTAATTGATGTATCCTAACGCTAAGCCGCTTGTCATGGCAGCCAGTATGTAGACCAGTTGCGGGTCAAAGTGGAACAGCCCGAAAACCGCGGAAGACACAATCAACGCTGGCAGGAATGAGTATCTGCGGGTTAAGGCGTTTTGCAGGAAGCCTCTGAACGCGAATTCTTCGCAAACACCAGCCAAAGTCAAAGATGCAGCAACAGCGATGAGTCCTGGGGTGGAGGTGCTGAGGTTTGCGAGTAACGAGTTGGAGTCTGTAACGGCTTGGCTGACTCCGAATATGGCTGTGAGGGCTTCGCTGACTATGATGTTTAGGAATAACAGGGCAACACCCAAGGCTAATCCGAGCAGGAGGAATTTTGGTTTGAGGTTTATGCCTATGTAGCTTTTGATGTTGACGCGCTTCATCAGCAGGTAGCCAAGTGGAACTATGAGGATGATTAGTTCGCCGAGGACCAATGCAGGTCCATCTCCAATTGTGAGGAGAATCACTGCGCCCACAATTACGGTTAAGAAGAATGTGGCGGTGATGACTAAGGCTGCTTCTAGTGGCGGAACTGCACTGGATTTTTGGTTGGGTTGGGCTGTGGTGGGTGTTTGTTTTTCCATGTTTTGTCTCTGTATGGTTCACTTGTTGCGGGGCTAAAAGGTTTTGCTGTATTTGTTTTGGTTGTTTTTTGTGTGTTTTGTTGATGCTTTTGTATACGGCAGTGCTTGCGTGCCTCTGTTGCTCGGCAAAAACTATGGCCCCTTATATATAGATTAAACTTTGAAGATAATCACTGTTATAAAAGGGAGTTCAACTCATGGGGTTGGCGTTATTTTGAGCGCTCGGAAACCCCGCGCCACAGGATTCAACATCTCCACAATGCCAACTTCGCTTAAAACACTACTTACGTCTTCAGCGTAACCTCTAACTTCAAATTCATCCGCTATGAGCGAGTGCAAGTAAACCTTCCCATCCGCCACTCTATGCTGGCATTTAACTGGCAGACCCAGCAGGAGCGGCGCTTCTGTTTCCAGTGCCTTCTCGCATGCATAAAGTATAGCCTCGGAACCCGCTGTTAACTCTGCAATCCTCACGGGGATGCTCTCTTTGCCTATCGCCCGCATTTCTATTCCATGTTTTCTTTGGATTTCACATGCAATTTTCCGCAGTTTCGGCAAAATTTTAAGCAGATTCTTTCTAGCCCAAATGGAGAGTTTCATATTGGAAAGCTGCACAGGCGACAGCTCCTCAACCAATAAGCCGCCCAACGAAGTGTCCAAATGCACCACGTCAGCTTTGACTTCCTCCAGCAGGCTCAGGCACAACTCGGCTTCGTGAACTATAACTTCAGACCCGTTTTCAACTTCTTTAAAGATAGGTTCAGCCAACCGCGTATGCGCTTCCCTGTAAGGTGACTCAACAAGTACTGCGGCAGAAGCAACTATGCGGAGTGGCGTGAATTTCTCATCAAGTATTGCTGCTGCGGAATCCGCTGAGATAACTCTCAAAGCTATAACCCTCAAAGAACATGGGTTTCTGGGAAAATTAGCTTTGCCCCTCAGAAACCGTCTCGGGCGATTTCAAGCCTAACGCCAAAAGATACATTTCACTGCTTTTAGATCGGCTTGCTGGCGGTTTGACTAATTTGACTTCTTCAAAGTTTTGCTGGAGCATTTTGGTGTAATCTCTGAGTAGTTCGCCTTCGAAAACTTTAACGAAAAAGTTTCCGTTTGGACGCATAATTTTCTTTGCTGTCTCTAGCGCTTTTGTTGCCAAGTCTATTTGTCTTGCGTGGTCAACTCCCCAGACGCCCGAAATGTTCGGAGACATGTCGGAAAGCACCACGTCGGCTTTTCGAGGCAGAAAACTCATAATCTGATCTATGGTTGCAGGCTCCGTCATATCTGCTACAATGGTTCTTATGTAAAGTTGAACAAACGGCTCAATCGGCTTAAGGTCTACACCTAAAACAAAACCTTTCTTCCCCACAACTTTTCTGGCTGATTGAATCCATCCGCCTGGAGCAGCACCCAAATCAACGACTACATCGCCGTATTTTATGAATTGATACTTGGTTATGGTCTGTGCCAACTTGTAAGTTGCCCGTGAACGGTAGTTTTCCTCTTTAGCTTTCTTGTAATAGTATTCGTTTTTTCTTTCTTTAATCCAGCCCTTCTTCTTAGTCACTAGAACCGTCAACCTGTGCCTCTATCGGAGCTGGGTCATCTGTTTCTTTGCCTAACGAAATAATCCAAACAGTGAGTTTTTCGCAGCTTTTCGGCGAAATCGCTGTTGTTGGGTCGCATCTAGCATTATCTTGACACATGAGGCAGGGGCAGTCAACGATGGTTTCTATGTTTGCAGGCATCCTTTTCGGGAAAAGCCTGTAGGTCCATCTTCCGCCTTCAAGTTCTTTCTCTCTGCGGATTAAGCCTTTTTCTTCAAGTTTTATAGCTACTCTTGAGCCTTCTCTGCTGCTGGCGCTTAGTTCTCGCCACAACTCCGATTGAAGTACGCCTTGGTAACCCGTGTTAACCACAAAATGGAGCGCTTTCTGTTCTAGGTCGTTACGTTTAGGCATGTTGTATCAGTTCCATTTTTAGCATTATATATGCATCATACGCGAGATAAAAATATGTGCCTTTAAATATGATTATCTAACCGTGAAGGAAACGACGACAAAATGGTCGCGCACAAAACAAGTGAACGTTACTGTTTAGGCATAGAATCCACAGCAGACGACTTCGGCGTGGGCATATCAACCTTCAACGGCAAAATCCTCGCAAACATCTCAAACGGCTACATCCCCAAAGAGGGCGGAATACACCCAAGGGAAGCAGCACGACACCACGCAGAAGTAGCTGATGCTGTGCTAGCCGAAGCTCTTGCAAAAGCAGAAGTCAAAGCGAAAGACTTAACGTTAATTGCGTTTTCTCAAGGTCCCGGATTAGGACCATGTCTTCGTACAGGAGCAACCGTCGCCAGAGCCCTAGCCTCATACCTAAACATTCCATTGGTGGGTGTGAACCACTCCGTGGGGCACATCGAAATAGGCAAACTCAAAACAGGAGCCAAAGACCCCTTGACGCTGTATGTTTCAGGCGGCAACACCATGGTCACCGCTTACGCGTCAGGTCGCTACCGAGTTTTCGGCGAAACCCTAGACATAGCGCTTGGCAACTGCCTAGACGTTTTCGCGCGCGAAGCAGGACTCAAACACAAGAAAGGTGTGCCGCTTGGTGCTGCGGTGGAACAGTTAGCCCAGCATGGAAAAGAGCTTGTTTTGCTGCCTTACGTGGTGAAGGGCATGGATTTGTCCCTGAGCGGTTTACTCACAGCAGCAACTACAGCACTCAAAAAAGGCAACTGCAGCCTAGAGGATTTGTGTTATAGTCTTCAAGAACACGCGTTCTCCATGGTGACCGAAGTCACAGAACGTGCGTTGGCACACACGGAAAAGAAAGAAGTTCTCCTCACAGGAGGCGTCGCTGCCAACAAACGACTGCAAGACATGCTCAAATTCATCGCAGGAGAACATGACGCCACGTTCAACGTGGTGCCACGCGCGTTTGCAGCAGACAACGGCGCCATGATTGCTTGGACAGGCATTCTAGCCTACACGCATGGTTTGGTTACGCCTGTTGAAGAAAGCTTCGTGCGGGTGCGGTGGCGTGTTGATAGGGTGGATGTGCCATGGGTGAAGTAACCTTGACCAAACTGCTAAGGAAAGGCGCCGAAGCCAGCCTCTTCCTCGCTGACTGGCACGGTAGACGCGTGGTGGTTAAGACACGTTTGCCCAAGAAGTACCGCCCTGAAAAACTGGATTTAACCATCCGAAGCTACCGCACCATTCATGAGCCGCAACTGATGCATGAAGCCAAAGCCGCAGGAGTGCCGACGCCCACAATTTTCATGGTGGACGTGAAGAACGCTGCAATAACCATGGAGTTCGTTGAAGGAAAACAAGTGAAACAGCTGCTGGATGGTCTCCCCAAGACGGAGCGGCATGACTTATGCGTCAGAATTGGTGAGCTAATCGCTAAACTGCACTCACATGGCGTGATTCACGGTGACTTAACAACCTCCAACATGATACTAAGCAGCGAAGGCAGACTTTTCATGGTGGACTTCGGTTTAGGCGAGAAATCCAATGAACGTGAAGCCCAAGGGGTGGACTTGCACCTGCTGAAACGGGCTCTGCAAAGCACGCACTACCAGTTTGCCGAAGAATGCTTCCACGATGTCCTCAAAGGGTACATGGCAGTTTTGGGCGCGGATGCTGCGGAAAGGATTTTAGAGAAAGTTAAGGAAATAGAGAAACGAGGACGCTACATTGCAGAACGCAAACAAGACTCCTGAAACGGCTTTTAAGCTGGAAGACAAAGTGGTTTTTTTTGCCACCAACAACATCAACAAGTTCAACGAAGCCCGCAAAGTGCTGTCTAAACACGGAGTAGCCGTGGGTATGCTGCGGGTGAAAGCACTGGAAATCCAAAGTGACAGCCTCAGTGAAATTGCAAAGGCAAGCGCCATAGACGCGTTTGAAAGATGCAACCTGCCCCTCATAGTGGAAGACGCTGGGCTCTTCGTAGACGCCCTAAACGGGTTTCCAGGTCCGTACGCTGCTTATGTTTACAAGACGCTGGGCAACACCGGGCTGCTAAAGTTGATGGAAAAGGTGAAAAACCGAAAAGCAACGTTCCACTCTGCCATAGCATATTGTGACAGTTCATCCGTTGCACCGATATGTTTTGAAGGTGTATCAGTCGGCGAGATAACAACTGAAGAGCGAAAGGGCAAAGCGCGGTCAAGTTTTGGGTTTGACCCCATTTTCCAGCCGCACGCAAGTACGCGAACTTTTGCAGAGATGAGTATAGAGGAGAAGAATGGTTTTTCACATCGCGCAGAAGCCATCGGCAAATTCGCCAAATGGTACAAAACACTGCGTTAACGCCAACTCTTTGCTTATATACTCAGGCAACGCCGCTTTAAGCTGGTTGAACTCTGGCTTAATTCTTGTTTATGCATTTAATGCAAAACGTTATATACAAAATAATGCTACAAGGCTATCACGGAAAATTCATGAGAGAGATGAATGAAAACCCACGGGGACAAGCCGTTAGCTGCTACCTCTTTTACCCTTTTTAATTAACTTCAAAACTAATGACCTGTCCCTTCCTTATTTTTCAAATTATCTACCGAAAAAGCCGCTTTAGCTACAGGTCAACTATAGCAACTGCATCATGACGTTTAGGCTTCTCATTTGAGAAAATTTATCTGAATTTTAGCTTTTCCCCCGGCTATAGCTTTCCCGATTTAGGCAAAAACTTATTACCGGGATACTCGCAGTCATTTGGTACGGAAAAATGGAGAGAAAAACAAGATGAAACCCTTTAAAAAACAAGTGTTAACTATCATCGGAATGCTTTTGATATTGTCGACGGCTCTCATGGCAGGCATGGCACAATTCTCTAGCGCACAAGTCGACCGCGGACAAATCAAAGTCTTCGCATACGTTAGTGCTAATCCAGACCCTGTGGGTGTTGGTCAGACGGTTCTTGTTACTTACCGTGTTGACCAGCCAGCCGCAGGTGCACTCGTTCGTTCTGGGCACTTCAACGGCACTTCTGTTACTATCACGAAGCCTGATGGTACTACTGAGACTAGGCAGAACTTGGAAATGGACTCTACCAGTTCAGGTTGGTTCACATATGTTCCAACTCAGACTGGTACATACTATTTCCAGATGTTCTTCCCACAACAAGGACCTTACTTGAGCGCAGTTGACGGAGGAGGTTTCGGAGTTCCCGCAGGCATATACACCTATCTACCTGACGAAAGCACAAAAGTTCCACTGACAGTCCAAGCAAACCCCATTGCAAATTATGCTGGGTCACCACCTTTGCCAACTGGCTACTGGACTCGGCCAATTAACGCTGAGAACAAAAACTGGTGGGGCGTCGCAGACAACTGGCTAATGCGCGATTACGACAAAACAAGCCGAAGCTTCGCAGGTACACCCGCTTTTGCTCCATACACTTCAGCCCCAGACAGCGCACACGTATTGTGGGCTAAACCCATAGTTCCAGGCGGAATTATTGGGGGAATGCATGGCGACACAAGCTACTACACAGGCATTTCTTATGAGCAGTTCTTTGAAGCAATGGTTCTTCAAGGCACAGTCTTCTACACTGAACACGGCTTAACCAGCTCATCGCAAATCTATGGCACACGCTTCATGGACCTCTACACTGGCAAAGATTATCCGCTGATGTACATGAACAACACCAACATCCAGTTTGCTGTGACATTGAACATCGATACGCCAAATGAACACGGTGGACTAGAATACTTAGTTGTTTCTAGGTTTTCTGGCGGTCAGACGTACTGGGACTTCTACGAAGTTCTTCCAGATATGCAACAAAACCCATGGCTACAGTTCAGCCTCGTCATGACTGGTCTCACTTCGGGCTACACATGCTTTGGTCCCAATGGTGAAATTCTAATCTACAACATAGCTGGTCCAGCAACCAACCGCTATATGACACTGTTCAACTCCACCCGAGCTGTTCTAGGCGTTCGTTATGCCGGTATTGATGTCTGGAGCCCAACTGGAACAATAAACGCTTCCCGCAAAGTGAACCAAACTCCCAACGCTGCATTAGATTCTGAAGTAGCATACTGGGAATCGATAAGTCACTCGCCCTTTGTAGGCATCGAATGGAACGTCAGTCTACCAGCAATCTCCGGAGTCTCAGCATCAGTTCGAGAAGTCAACGTTAATGAAGGTTTGTTGCTTGCAACACAAAGAGACGCAAACAAAGTACCCAACGTCTATAGCGATGTTGCCTACGACATAAGCCTAATGAAGAGAGGCGCTGACGGAACATACCCAAGCGTGCTTAATCATCTATTTGCGGCAAATCGCACAATGATCAACGACATCCACGACCGCGTTAGCAACCACATCGCAGACGGCAAATACGTCAGATACGACGAAGGCGAAGAAGTTTACTACTGCTTTGACCTGCGCACAGGACGACAGCTATGGCAAACTCAACCACTAAACAACGCATGGGCATTATTCACCAGAAACTATGAAATAGCCTATGGCAAACTCATAACCTCTGGCTACGACGGCATCGTACGCTGCTTTGACATGGAAAACGGCAACCTACTCTGGAATTATAGCAAGGGCAGTGCAGGCTTTGAGAACGCTTACGGAACCTACCCCGAATACGCAGGTTTAGCAATTGCTGACGGCGTAGTTTACTGTACTGCTGACGAACACTCTGCCGACGGTGTTTTGTGGAGAGGCGCACAACTATGGGCTATCAACATAAACACTGGCGAGTTAGCTTGGAAAGTCAACGGCATATACCGCCACCCAGTCATATCTGACGGCGTTCTAATCGCGTTGAACTCTTATGATGGTCAAGTGTATGCTTTCGGTAAAGGTCCAAGCGCAACTACTGTTGCAGCACCGCAAACTGCAGTAGCTAAAGGTACAGCTGTTATGATCACTGGCACAGTCACAGACCAAACACCCGCATCAAAAGGCACTCCCGCAATCTCTGACACAAGCATGACCGCATGGATGGAATACATGTACATGCAGAAAGTCTGTCCAGCAGATGCAACTGGTGTACCAGTTAAACTGACCGCAATTGACCCCAACGGCAACTTGCAAGACATCGGCACAGCAACAAGCGACGCCTCTGGCAACTTTGCAGTTGCATGGACTCCACCAGTTGAAGGCACATACAAAATCACAGCAACATTTGCAGGCTCTAACTCATACGGTGGCTCATCCTCAACAGCCTACTTCGTAGTTAGCCCAGCCCCAGCAGCACCAGAACCAACAGCCACTCCAGTAGTTACACCTGAACCAACAGCAGCACCAACCGCAGCTCCAACCGCTTCGCCTTCAGTTGCTCCTCCACCAGAAGCAGCGCCCTCAACTGACATCTACATCATCGCAGCCGCAGCAGCAGTCATCATAGTTGTAGCCGCAGTCGCAGCAGTCTTCCTAAGAAAACGCAAGTAAAAACAAAACCAACAAAATCCCTTTCTTTTCTTTTTTTGTTTTAACCCCTTCAAAGTTAGCTTTACTCTCCTAAGGTTCTATTTTAGAATTGAAACGCCCCAAAATCACATTGATTCAAGCGAATAAACACCCATTCTCCCCAAAAGAACAGCTATTTTTAAATATTCGTGTACCGTGGGGATAGGTGCAGAGTTAAGGTGTAGAGATGCCAAAACAAGAAAAAGGAAAATCACATTCAATACGCCCAGTCAGCAGACGTCCCCCAAGCTGGTGCAAATATGAACCAGAAGAAGTAGAAGCCTTCATAATAAAACTCGCCAAGGAAGGGCACTCACTAAGTAGCATCGGTACCATCCTCAGAGACCAATACGCCATTCCATTGGTAAAACCGATAACCGGCAAAAGCATAAACGCCACACTCAAAGCAGCAGGACTGGCGTCGACGATGCCTGAAGACCTAACCAACTTGATGAAGAAAGCGCAGGGCATGGCAGTTCACATGGAGAAAAACAAGAAAGACAAACACAACAAGCGAAACATGGTGGTTCTTGAGGCAAAAATCCACAAACTCTCACGTTACTACAAACGAGCCGGTGTTCTGGAAAAGACCTGGAAGTACAAGCCAAAAATTGCTTCTATAACTTAACCCCACTTTTGTAACCATATTTTTGGGCGCACGCAAAACATATTGCTGACGCCAACGTACAGTTTTCGAGTTAACAATGGATAGTGAGGATGCTATAACTGTGGAGAAAACACAAATTGACGCTTTTCTAGACTCGGCAACTCAGGCTGCAAAAGTTATTCGGGAAACCGCGGAAAGAGACGGTTTCATTCACGTTTTCTCCCATCTCGACGCTGACGGCATATCCGCGGCAGGCGTAATAGGTAAAGCCCTCTTTAGACTTGACGCCAGATTCCGCATAAGAATCACTCAGTGGGTAGACGAGAAAATCATCGGCGAAATCGTCGCAGACAAACCTGAACTTGTCATTCTGACAGATTTCGGAAGCGGCTACCTAGATTTACTTAACGAAAAAATCCCAACATTCAAAGTGGTAATTTTAGACCACCACCAAGTCACAGGAACAACTCAGAACCCAAATTTTGTGCAGGTGAATCCACACTTACACGGCATCGACGGCGCAACCGACGTTAGCGGCTCAGGCGTAGCTTACTTCGCAGCCCGTGCAGTAGACCCCAAAAACGTTGATTTGGCACCCATAGCGTTAGTTGGCGCATTAGGCGACATGCAGGACAGGTATGACCAGCGAAAACTCAGCGGACTCAACGGTCTAATAGTTGAAGATGCAGTGAACGCGAAGCTGGTCACAGTGGAGAAGGATTTGACCTTTTTCGGCAGAGAAACCCGCCCCATCCACAGAACTCTATCGTCCACCACTAACCCGTTTCTGCCCGGACTCAGCGGAGAGGAAGACAAAAGCCTTGCTTTTCTCTCAAGCTTAGACATCCCATTGAAAAGCGGCGACAAATGGCGAGCTCTACGAGACTTAAACGAAGAAGAGAAAAAACGGTTATGCTCCGCCTTAGCCGAATACCTCCTATCCAAAGGACTACACTACGAAATAACCAACCTCATCGGACACATATACGTCCTAAACAACGAAGAACCATGCACTTCCCTGCGAGATGCACGAGAATTCGCCGTAGTTCTCAACTCAACTGGACGCCTGAACAGACCCAGCCTAGGCATAGCCGTCTGCATGGGCGACCGAAGCGCAGCGCTAGAAGAAGCCAACAAAGTCCTCGAAGACTACCGAAAAGACATCAACAAATACCTCACTTGGGTAATGGAGAAGCCTGAGCGGCTAAAAGAACTGGAAAACATTTACGTCGTCAACGGCGAAGACTTTGTGAACGAGAAAATCATCGGCACAATATCATCCATCATAATCTCAAGTCTGCCTAACGTTGAGAAACCCCTCATAGCCTACGCGCAAGTAGCAGGCGAGGGCGTGGCAAAGTTTTCAGCACGAACCACCGACATAGCCATAAACAAAGGCGTCAACCTGGGCGATGTCATGCGTGTAGCCTCAGAGCAGGTTGAGGGCAAAGGTGGCGGACACAACATAGCTGCAGGCGCGCAATCACCGCTGGACAAGGTAGCCACTTTCGTGCAGCTCGTTAATGATTTGGTGGGTAAACAGTTGAGGGGCGAAAAAGTTGGAAGCGACAGTAACGCTTGAGTACGATGACGCAAAAACCGCCGCAGCCATCACGGATGCAGTTTCACCTGACAACTTCAAAACACCATCTGGCTTAACTGTGAAAACCCAGCGAAATGGCAACAAAGTGACAACCGACATAAAACTGGAAGGCAAACTCGCCACATTTATAGCCACCATCGACGACCTGCTCGAAAGCGCATCAACCGCAGAGAAAACTTTACACATTGTGAGAAGAAAATAAACCTCTGCTTTTCCTTCATATTTGGATCCTATTAGAAATAGTATGCAGAAACCTATAGGGGGTAGGCAGGGCATGTTGAAAACGCAGATTACCCTGGCGACGGGTCACGTTTTGTTCTTTATATAAGGGAGGGAGGAGTCTTGGAGAACAAGAGGGTTTGCTCGTAGCAAGAATTAGTCAAGTAGCAGTCTACTTGGCAGTAGATTCTATAAATAGAGGGGGGTAGGTCTGTGCAGAGAGGGGGGTCACTACTGGGATTTTTCAAGTCAATAGCATGTTGAAAACCAGAAAACCGTAGGGGAGAGGGTAGCACAAACTATAGGGTCCTGTAAGGGGTCAAATTCTTTGCCATAGAGCACCTACGCAAAGCCAACAGCAAAAAGACAAACGTCTATAATCGACTGTTTTCCGAAAAAACTATTAAACATAAGCCTTTTTGAGGAACTATGAACTTGAGCAACGCTATTGCGCGCACTCTGAAAAGCAAAAGATTCTGGACTTGGCAGCTGGGCGGCGTTGTTCTCTACGGTATTCCGGCAGCCATCCGCTTCATAACGGGAAGCTACTACATACCAATCCTCAGCTTCCCTGGCTTTTGGATTTACCACTTTATCCCCGGTAACCTCGTGGAAAAATTTCTCATAAACGCTTTTTTCCCAGGCGGCGCAGGAGGAGTTGCCGGAGAAATTTTCGTCAGCAACTACAACGGCAAACCCGTCACGGGCAAAGCAAAGTATACGGCACGGCTTGGTGGAGCGTTGGCGCAAACAGCTGTTTGGTCCGCAATTCAATTCACAGGTTATTCTTTAATGATGATTGGTCCCTTTGGAGGCAACATCTTTGAACCGTGGTACGTTTTTCCCTTCAACTTCTTCTTGGCTTGCCTCTCCATATTCACCCCCGACATAGTAGACTTCGCTAAATCAAAACTGGTCCAAACTCACCAGAAACTAAAGGGCAGCAGAGTTTCTAAACGTTAATATGTTCTTTTCTCTTTGAGAGTAGTTCATGTCGTTTCATGTTCGACGTAAAGACCGAGAAATAACTGACGCCGCCACAATGAAAAAGGTTCTTAAATCCACAAACTACGTCACAGTTGCGCTTTGCATGAACAACGAACCCTACCTTGTCGCTTTAAGCCACGGCTACGACGAAACCAAAAACTGCCTCTACTTCCACTGCGCGCCCGAAGGCAAAAAACTCGTCTACCTGAAAGCAAACAGCAAAGTGTGGGGGCAAGCAGTGCAGGATTACGGCGTCACAGACGAATGCGACTACGCCTACAAAAGCGTCCACTTCGCAGGCACCCTATCCCTCATCAACGACTTGGCTGAGAAGCAGCACGCAATGAAAGTGATGGTGCAG
>CALMWK010000055.1 GCA_937873375.1 Candidatus Bathyarchaeota archaeon | reverse complement strand
CAGGCAAAGCAGTAAGGATTCCCAGAACCACAGCCGCAAACCCTACATTGAAGGAGAAACTTGAAGAAAGAGGCGCCTTGGTGCAGGAAGTCTACGTTTACGAGTCAGCCCTTCCAGTTGATAGTGCACTTAAAGAAAATTTCCTCCAAGACGTAAAAAATGGAAAAATCCACGCCATAGTATTCGGTAGCGGATTGACTGCAAAGAACCTGTTTCAAATGCTAAGTGACCAGATTTCCACGGAGAAACTTCGAGACTTGCTGAACGAGAAAACGACGGTTGTGGCGATTGGTCCCGTAACAACTGAAACTTTGGATAATCTGGGTGTGAAAGTGGCGGTTATGCCTAACACGCACCTGTTTGAAGAAGCATTAACCGCGTTAGCTAACTACTGGAACACCAACTAAGAAGCTTGTTGAGGGTTAGCGATTAGTTTTGTTACTTCCTGCACCGCTTTTATCGAAACCTCAAGCATATCATCACTTGGCTCTTTAGTGGTTAAAAGCTGAAAACCCAAGCCTGGCGCAATAAACACTTTCAGGATGGGCGATTTGTGGTATTTGCCGCTGAGCCTTAACAACTCATAGGATATTCCTGCAATTACGGGGATGAGGAGAAGTCGGTAGGCAATTTTTCCTACAAAATCTAGGTTAGGCATGAGTGAGAAGAGAACTATGCTTACAACGAGAATTATGAATAGGAAGCTGGTTCCGCATCGGGGGTGTAGCCGAGAAAACTTTTTCACGTTCTCCACAGTTAAGCCGATGCCTGCTTCGTGGGCGTTGATGGCTTTGTGTTCTGCACCATGATATTGCAGTACTCTTCGGAATTGCCCCCACATTGAAATGAGCGCCAAATAAAGTATGAACATGGTTATGCGTATGGTTGCCTCGGCAACGTTGAAAACTACGCCAGACAAGTTCAGCCAAGTTGCCAGCAGAAACGGCACAAGGAAAAAGAACGCAACAATGCCCAGAGTGCCCAGCGCAAGTATAGCAAATTCTAGGTAGCCCAGTTTTAGGCTTTCGCCTTCTTCGTCTTTTTCGTCTTCTACTGAGACGTTGGCGGAGAAAAGCAGACCTTTAACGCCTAAGAAGAAGGATTCAAACAGAGCCACTATACCCCTGATGAAGGGCACACCCAGAACCTTGTACCTGTCAGAGAGGGGATTTAGGTTTTCCACTTGGGTGACTATGTCGGCGTTTGGTTTTCGCACACAGAGGACCATGTGTTTTTTGGATCGCATCATGACGCCTTCTATGAGGGCTTGCCCGCCGAACGCCAATGAAGGTTCTTTCTTGTTTTTACTACCCAAGTTTTTTTCACCCCAAACAACTTTGGTACATGCAGCTTGTTCTAAGATGCTAAAAGAAGAGACCGGTTACATATTAAACCTCTTATAAAAACACAAATTTGCTCACGTTGGCTTGTTTTGCAAGCCCAAAAAAAATTGGCGCATCACTCTGGTGGACTAATCTGGCAAAAACGGAAAAATAACTGAAAATAACCAAAAGTAATCAATTTGTTTTTGGCGGGCCCGACGGGAGTTGAACCCGCGACCCTCGGATTAAAAGTCCGATGCTCTAGCCTGACTGAGCTACGGGCCCATTGCCTAAATGCTGTTGCACATAGTGACAGAAGGGGTTTTTTAGCGTTTCTGTTAATGTTCACGAAAAGAGTAGAAAAAAAGGGTGCTTATTGCACCTTGAGGAAGTTTGTGAGAAAGTTTCGGATGTCGGGGTTCACGTTTAGCAGTGTGTCTATGTTATGTTTGCCTTTTGCGGTGAGTTTGTAGGTTCTTTTTCGCTCATCCCATATGCCTTCGATGAGGTCGTTTCGCTCAAGGCTGTAGAGCAGCGAGTAGATGGTGCCTGAGCTTACGAGGAGTTGGAATTTGTTGTGGATGTAGCTGATGATGTCGTAGCCACTCAGAGACCCGTTTCGAAGCTCAGCCATTATGATTATGTCGACGAAGTTTTTTATTATCCGCTCATTCATCTTTTTGATTATTTGCAGGTCAGCTTTTTCGACGGTTGCCACCATTAAAGTCACAACTTTTCAGCTATGTCTTTGTTTGTATGGTTTTATTCTGATATAAACTTTTAACTTCTATTCCAACTTCGATTTCGAAGTTGATATAAATTTATATTTGTTTAAACAAAATTAAACCGTTTAGAGAGACTTGTAAATGCTGTTTACGCCATTTTTTAGGTGTGAGCTAACGGTTTCGAGGGGTTGTTGCAACAAATTTTCTACATAATGGGGCAACCCACAGGAACACGCGAGTTAATTGGTTCGTTTGTGTTTGTACGTCTAGAAAAATTTCACTGTTTGATTATATATACAGCCGTGCGCAGGTGGAGTTTTGAATGCATAATTTCGATTTTCAGAGCGCCAGTTTGCGTTTCTAACAGTGAGCGATATACGTGCATGTTAACAAATGTTATCTCTTATTTTGCACCTAAAGAGTGTTGGTGCCTAAAAATTGATTTCGTGGAAACATTCCTTTAATCGATTAAACGAAGAATATGAGATAGCAAAGAAAAAGAAACAAGCCTTGGACAACTTGTTCGAAAAAGGCCGAATTTCTCAGTCTACACGCGACTCGTTTAACAATGAGATAGCTGGAGCCATTGCAGAAATTGAACACCAGCAACAAGACCTCCTTCAGAAGATGCAGATGAAAACAGGTGAGTTGGAAAACCAAATTAAAACCTTAGAGATACTTTTGGCAAACTATGAGATACAGCATGTTACTGGAGAAATCGACGAGAGCACGTACCAGCTTGAACTAAACTTGTTATCCAATGGACTTGAAACAGCTAGAACCGAACTAGGAAACATACAAGAAGCCACAAACAAGCTCTGTTCACCCGTTATTCAAGAGCCAGCAGCTGAACCAGTTGCTTTGGCGGCAGTTGAAGTTGCGCCCGCTCCAGTGGCTGAAAATGTTGAGGCTGAGATTGCCCCAACTGAAGTTGCCGAAGTGCCAGTTGCGCCCGAGCCATGCATCGAAGAGCCAGTTGCAATGCCTGAAATTGTTGCAGCCCCAGAAATAGAGGCAACTCCAGTTATGGAGGAAACCCCAATTGCTGAGGAAGTGCCAGTTATGGAGCAGCCAGCAGCTGAGCCAGTTGCAGAAAACTTGGAAGCAGCAATACCTGAAGAGATTTTGCAAGAGACAGCAGCCGTTGTTGAAGAGGCCGTTGTGGAGCAAGCTGACGTAGAAACCGTTGAAGTTGAGGTAGCAGCTGAACCAATTATTGAAGAGCAAGAAGCAGTTGCAGAAGAAATGATTGTTGAGCAGCCAGCTGTGGAGAACACTGACGTTGTGGAAATAGAAGATGCTCAAGTTGAAATGGCGTCAATAGTAGAGGAGATTGTTCCGGAAAACCCTTGTCAAGCGCCCGAAGCGGCGCGAGCAGAAAACACCGAAGCCGCCATCACAGAGGTTTGCGAAGAAACGCCGCAACTGTCGATTCTTTCCGCAAAAGAAACTTTGCACCTAGTCGAAACTTCAGATAGCGACGAGAGCAAAGAAGAGTAAACTTGAAATTTTTTTCTTTTTCTTTTATTTTCTTTTTATCGCAATTTTTTTTGCCTCTGGTAGGTCTCTATCGTTTTTGCTACCCCTTCCTCTGTCTTTTCAGACAGAAAACTAAGAGATTCAAGTCTACATTTACAGGCATGAAAAAAGAACTATTGCTTTAGCAGTGTCTGCAGTAGTTTTATGGCTGACCATGCGGCGAGTGCGCTTGTTCTTGGGTTGTCAGGGTGCGGGTCGTTTGCGAACCTCAGAAGCATTTCTCCGAATTTCCAGGTCACTGCGATTTCGTGTGTGTTTCTTTTCATGTTTGGGTCTGCTATGACTGTTACTTTGACTCTGGATGGTTTAACGGTTAGGGCTAAGGTGGCGGCGACGTTCATTTCTCTGGGAAACTGGCGTGCAGCTTCTTCTGCGTAGCCTTCATAGATTATTTTTGGTTGTTTGTCTTGGGTTTCCAGTGCTTTGGGGTTTTTGCGGGTTGTTAGGGTGACTTGGATGTCTCCTGTTAGGGCTGCGCTTGCGATGGCGTCTATGCCGCCTATGGCTCCTGAAGGCACATGCACCTTGGTCATGTCAACGTTTAGGTCTAGTAGGGCGCCTGTGCTCATAACGATTAACTCGATGCCTGCGGAGGCGATGCGGGGGACGTAGTCTTTGGCTGCTTGCTGGGATGCTGCTTCCACGATGACTGCTGGTTTGCGTTTGAGCAACTCGTCAAAACTTGAAACAATTGTGGTGGGAAAGTTAAGGGCTTTTTTCAGTTGTTCTGCTTTGGGCACATCGAAGTCGAAGAGGATGAGTTCGTCGCATACTACGAGTTTGCGTTCTATAGCTTCTGCGAGGACTGTGCCGATGGCGCCGCAGCCAATTAAGCCGACGTTCTTCATTTCTTGACGACCTCGCCGTGTTCTGCCACAAAGTTCACCGTGGAGAACTGTACAACGTTTCTGCCGCTACCCGCCTCTGGCAAGACAAGGAGGTTTTCAACTTTGCATGCTCCTGCGACATCACCCTTGCTTTCTTCAATGGCTTCTGCAGCCGAGTGGTCGCCAGCATAAACCGTCAACGTCTTAATCGGCGTGTTCAGAGACAGGCGTTTCTCAGCTTTCTCCCGCCTAACCTCTCCGATTAATTCTACGATGAGGTCGCCGCGTTTTTCTGCGTGCTCGTCCACGGCTGACTGGTTGAATTCGGGCCACGGGGACAGTTGCAGGCTTTTGTAGCTTTTGTTGTCGGCGTACATGGTTTGGTAGATTTCCTCTGTCAAATGAGGCGTAACGGGCGCTAAGAGCTGTAGAATTCTGTAGAGGACCTCGTATAGTGTTTGTTGTGCTGCCA
>CALMWK010000054.1 GCA_937873375.1 Candidatus Bathyarchaeota archaeon | reverse complement strand
CCAAAAGGGCTTGCTGTTTTGAAGTGCTTTTGAGAACTGATCACCTCGCTTGCAATAGTGGAAGAAAAGACAAACGACAAAGGCGCTTTTTGCAGAAAAAACCGAGGGGGAGGGGGTAGCAGAAACGTAGGGTACCCTACTAAGGGTCAAATCATGTTACCTTTGGCTGTTTTTTAGGTTGGTGGTTGGCGAAACATCCATATTGCTATCTGAACAATCCTCTTTAGAACCACAAAACACGCACTCAAAAGAGCTGGGTAAGACAGATGATTTGTAAGTTGTTTGTGTTTAGGCATTCGGAGACTACTGATAATAGTAACGGGGTGTTTTCGGGTTGGCGTGACTCAGAACTTACCCAGAAAGGTTTGCTTCAAGCAAAAGAAACCGCAAAACAGCTTGCCAACTACAAAATCGATTATGCCTTCACGTCGCACCTCAAACGTGCCACCAAAACCCTCAACATCGTACTGGAAAATCACCCGCAGATCCCAGTTTTTGTGGACGACAGACTCATCGAACGCTGCTATGGCTTGTTTCAGGGCAGAAGCAAAAGGGAACTCGAAGATGAAGACCCCCAGTTTTTCGCCGACTTCCACAGAGGCTACACCACCGCACCGCCTGAAGGCGAAAGCATCGCAATGGTTGAGAGGCGAGTTCTGCCGTTTTTTGAGCAACTCAGAGGTTGGCTTGAGCAAAACCAATGCAACGTCGCAATTTCGTGTCACAATAATTCTATTCGTCCGTTTAGGCGCATTTTTGAGAACCTTAGCTTAAAGCAGATGTGCGAAATTGAAAGCCCACATGACAGGGCGCTGGTGTACGATTTTGACCTGGGCAACTGCTTGCAAAAACCCAAACCCGAAACATTCAAAGCCACATGGGAAGGCGTGATTCTTCCAAAAGAAATCAAGCTGGCAACAGACCCACAGAACCCGCTGAAAACATACTACTAACCCAACAACACAAAAACAAAGCAAACAGTCAACATACACTCACAACCTGCACTGACTTCTCCAACATAGCCCACATGTCACCTGTGAACAAACAACCCTCAACACACAACCCACACCAAACTGCAACAACAAGCAAAACCAAAACAGAACCTAAAACACAACCAGAAAAGTAGTGCCACAGCAAACACCCACACCACACAAAACAAAAAAACAGCTCCCGCTAAAACAAACAAAAAAACAAAACATTGCTCACTTCTATCACATGTGTATTGGGCTTTGACGTTTCCCTGAAACTCAGGATGTGAAACCATTCTCCTTGCTCCTCCAGCAAAAACAACACGTGTTTTCTTAGGAGGTGATCCGGCCGCAGGTTCCCCTACGGCCACCTTGTTACGACTTTTCCCCCCTTACGAAACTTAGATTCGACACAGCCTAGAAGACCATGCCTCACCCAAAAGTCGCTCGGGTGGAACGACGGGCGGTGTGTGCAAGGAGCAGGGACGTATTCACCGCGCGCTAATGACACGCGATTACTAGGGATTCCATGTTCACGAGGGCGGGTTGCAGCCCTCGATCCCAACTACGGCAGGCTTTCGAGATTGCCTTCCCCTTTCGAGGTCGGAACCCATTGTACCTGCCATTGCAGCTCGCGTGTGGCCCGGGAGATTCGGGGCATACTGACCTGCCGTGGCCCGCTCCTTCCTCCACTTTATCAGTGGCGGTCTCCTCAGTGTGCCCAGCACAAGACTGGTAGCAACAGAGGACGCGGGTCTCGATCGTTGCCTGACTTAACAGGACACCTCACGGCACGAACTGGCGACGGCCATGCACCTCCTCTCAGCTCGTCTGGCAAGACCTTTAATCTGGCCTTCACACTGCTGTCGCTCCCGGTGAGATTTCCGGCGTTGACTCCAATTAAACCGCAAGCTTCACCCCTTGTGGTGCTCCCCCGCCAATTCCTTTAAGTTTCAATCTTGCGATCGTACTCCCCAGGCGGCAGACTTAACAGCTTCCCTGCGGCACTAGAACGGCACGTGGCCGTCCAAACACCTAGTCTGCATCGTTTACAGCTGGGACTACCCGGGTATCTAATCCGGTTCGCTCCCCCAGCTTTCATCCCTCACCGTCGGGCGCGTTCTAGCAGACAGCCTTCGCCACTGGTGGTCTTCTCGGGATTATAGGATTTCACCCCTACCCCGGGAATACCGTCTGCCTCTCCCGTCCCCTAGCCGAGCAGTATCCCCCGCACGCCAACGATTAAATCGGTGGGTTTAACAGGGGACTTGTTCAGCCAGCTACGGATGCTTTAGGCCCAATAAACGTCCACACCACTCGGAGAGCTGGTATTACCGCGGCGGCTGACACCAGACTTGCCCTCTCCTTATTCCCCCAGCTTTCTAGACTGGATAAAAGCCAACCTCAGCGGTCGGCACTCGGGATGACCCTGTCACACTTGCGTGTATTGCAAAGGTTTCGCGACTGCTGCGCCCCGTAGGACCTGGGCCCTTGTCTCAGTGCCCATCTCCGGGCTCCCGCTCTCACGGCCCGCACCGGTAAAAGGCTTGGTGGGCCATTACCTCACCAACAACCTGATCGGCCGCGGCCCCATCCTTGGGCGACGCCTAAAAGCATGATCTAAGCGTCCTTTCGGGTGAAGATCCATTCCAGGAGCCTTCGCCTATTGGGGATTAGCCCCAGTTTCCCGGGGGTATCCCTATCCCAAGGGCAGGTTAGCCACGTGTTACTGAGCTGTGCGCCGCGCTCCCAACATAGCTTGGAAGCGCTCGACTAGCATGTCTTAGTCCCATCCCGATAGCAGTGGGGTCCGGCAGGATCAACCGGAGTTGTGACACTCCGTTGTTTCTTGTCGGATAATTTGTTTATTTATGGTACGTTTTCGCTTTTCGCATTTTGTTTCTGCTGGATTTGGAGGAAGAACTATTCCACAAACGTCAAAGCCCATTTCAGACCTAACATGAGCAATTCTATCAGGTCCACATGTGTGTCCCCGCAACTGGAGGCCAATCACCGCATTCCTGTAGGGCAAACGCCTTTTCGGTTGGTGTTGAGCCGCCGCCAAGTTGTAATTGCGGGGTAGCTGAATTAGCTAAGTTAGTTCAGAAGCGCTTTCAGCCCATATAAACATTGTGTCTGGGCTTGAGATAAACCTTACTTTCTCTTCGCAGGGAGGTAAGATATGTTTTTGATAGTCCCTACTCCCATTAGTTTTGCAAATATGTTGTTTTTTGTGGGTTTTCAGAGATTTAGGTTATTTCTTCTGATTGGGGCTCTTCACGTTTTCTGTATGTTTTTGGTTGAAAAACAGCCAATACGAAGGAGCGCCCTCGTTTTTTGCTGCTTGACCTACCCCCTCCCCCTTTTCTGCATAGATTGACTAATAGGCTCCAAATATGCTCGATAAAACAAACCCGTTCAGCTTTAACAAATAAAGAGACATCACAACATTGCTTGCAGTTAGTGTTAAACAGCATTTTCCAGCACGTGTACAAATCACAACCAAGAAACCCAAAGTTCAAACAGAAAAAAGCGAACATCAACACTTCTCTGGCAGAGCTTTGAGGAATGCTTATTTTGGTGACTTAGCAACATAGAGCCACAAACAAACAAAGAAGGGGCTGTCGGCTAGCTTGGTCCAGGCTTGTAGCCTCGGGCGCTATAGACGCCGGTTCAAATCCGGCCAGCCCCACCACTAACTTCAAGTTTTGCTTTGTGAAAAAGGGGACTTTTGCTCCTTTCATTCTTCTTGAGTCCTTTCGTTATCCTCTCACCAAAGTTAGTTACGGCTTCGGTTACTAAACAAATTGGTACGTTGACGTTTTGAAGAAAAAACCTAAAAATAATTTAAACGCTTCCATTTGTGCTTCTAAAAAATTAAGTGGAAAAGTTATGAAGCTTTAACTGTAGCTGTTGATTCCCAGTCACACATCTTAAAATTAAGCGCGCACGTTCTAAATGTAGAGTAAAGAATGTGAAAACAATGACGAAAAAAACACTAATAGCTTACTCGACAAAAACAGGAATAAATGCACAGGCAGCACATGCCATAGCTGATGCGCTCAAAACAACCTACAGCATGGACGTAACTGTCGCAGATCTTAAGAATGGTCCACCGGACATTGCGCCATTCCAAAACATCATCGTTGGTGGTGGTGTAGACAGAACAAGCGTTTACAATGAAGCCGTGGATTTTTTGGAGAAAGACTTTTGGGGCAAGAACGTTGCAGTCTATTTCAGTTGTGAGGATGAGGAAAACCCGAAGGCGCAAAGTACTGAAGACAACTCAATAAAAGTACTGGCCAAGAACAAGGCTCTCAAGCCTATTGATGTTGCTGCCTTTGGAGGCTGCAGGCTTAGCCAAGGAAGACCGGTCATGGACGAGCTAAACATGAACAGGGTCAGGGAGTGGGCGATAGAGCTGGGAAAGAAATTTAGCGCGCTCAAACCAATGCCAGTCGTTGAGGTGAAGCCGGTAGTTGAGAGAAAAACAAAACCAATGCCGATAGTTGAGATGCCTGCAGCGGCGAAAGAAAATGAAGGAGTTTTCGAAATTATATGTGATGCTGCTGATAGGTTCCGCTTCCACCTGAAAGCCGGCAACGGGGAAATAATTGCTGTAAGCCAATCCTACGGAGCAAAAGATTCTGCCATAAAAGGCATTGATTCAGTTAAGATGAATGCTCCAATCGCAAAAATCGCTGACCTCACAACAGTAAAAGGGGCTACGCAAAAGTCAAAGCAGGCAGGCGGAATTGTCCAAGACCCGGTTTTTGAAATCCAATTCAATGAGCCTGA
Source organism: Candidatus Bathyarchaeota archaeon (assembly GCA_937873375.1). Lineage (GTDB taxonomy): Archaea > Thermoproteota > Bathyarchaeia > Bathyarchaeales > Bathycorpusculaceae > JADGNF01. Next base: position 4,299 of record CALMWK010000054.1, on the reverse strand, counting down.
TAGGTTCCGCTTCCACCTGAAAGCCGGCAACGGGGAAATAATTGCTGTAAGCCAATCCTACCTATCAAAACAGGCAGCTGAAACAGGCATCGCATCAGTTAAGAAGAATGCTCCAATGGCCAAAGTCGTTGACCAAACAATTGCGGCGACCTAAGCCCCAACCTTCCTTTCTTTTTTAAGTACTTGCTCAGAGCTGAGCAACCTTGTGATTAAGGGGTTTGAGATAATGTTCTGCTATTTTTGTTTGCTTGATTCTCATAAAGAAACATGTGGTTGTGAAGCAGAAACGAAACAAGAACTAACCTTAATTGTTGCTGTGGGACTACAGCTACATGTGTTTAATAGTCATTTGTGCTTCTATGTAAATTAATTGTGGAGTTTTGGATTTTGGGCGTCACAGCTGATGTATTTGGGTTTATTTCATCTGGACGCATAAGGCGGTTTGCCCCCAATTCTGGTTATGATCATTAAAACGGAGGTGATTTAATGGGTAGTTTGTGGCTTGGAGCTTTTGTTGGTTTCGTGATAACATTGCTTCTTGGTTGGCTGTTTCCGGGCGTTGGACATTTGATAGGTGGGTTCATAGGTGGATTTGCAGCAGGCATCATCGCTCGCGGAGGCATGTTGAAAGGCGCATTAGCCGGTTTTCTTGCCGGTATATTCGGCGGCATCATCATTGCAATACTCGCAATCGTCGGTCTTGCAATTGTTGGAGGAGTCGCCGGCGGGATCCTGGGCGGCCTTTTTGGCGGCTTGGCTGGGCTGGCAGTTGGAGTCGTGGCGATTATCTTTGCCATCTTTGGAGCGATTGCATCAACGATAGGCGGATTCATAGGCGGATTGCTCGCGAGATAGCAACTCCCCATTCTTTTTTTGCGTGAGCATAGCTCCACATTGATCTTATTGTAGACCTTCACGTGCAAATCGACGGTACTTCTAGTACTGCGAGTGCCTTCGAAGACTTTTTAGCGTTGTAGCTGGGGAGTCACACAGACATGACCATAAAAGGAATTACCTGAATATAGTTATCCAATAGGAAAGTGGATGGAGATTTTTGAGTTCCGATGAGTCGGACTAGAGTTCTGAAACTTCAGAAACCGTTGCCAGTTGAGGTTGTAGGAATTGCGAACACGTTAGAAGGCAAAAACGCTTATGCAGATAAGGATTTGAAGGAACAGTTGCCACTCATTAAATGCGAATGCGGAGCCGAAATACTGCTGTTGCCAGATTTACAGGCTATGAATCGCGCCATCAAAACTCATGTTACCAAACACAGAAAGAAAGGAAAAAACAATAAGAGAAACGTAATCACTTCTAGCAAAATCAGTCAACTGCTAAGCCAACTTTCACTAAGAAAAATCAGTGAACAAAACGATACGTAGCCTCTTGACACCGATAGAGAAACGATGAGCATTCATGCATATTACTTTCGAAAAGCGAAGCTAGTTACATATTTTGCGAAAACGCCAAAAAATTTTAAATACAAATTGCCACAAAATCTACACGGGAGTTGAAATGTCCAACGACGAAAGCACAGACCTCCTGCTTGGTTTGGGTTTAACTCTTAACCAGACAAAGGTTTACTTAGCAATACTTAAACTGGAAAAAACTACAGTGGGACAAGTAGCGAAGTTTTCAAAAGTGCGCAGGGAAGATGTCTATAGAATTCTGCCATCACTCGAAAAAATGGGTCTGATTGAAAGATTGCTGGGCAAACCAGTTGAGATCAGGGCTACTCCTATTTCGGATGCCTTAAGCTTTCTGGTGGCGGAAGAAAAAGGCAAATTTGATGAACGGTTGACGGGTATGCGGGGTATAGTCCAAAGGCTGTCCCTTAAAGACTGGAAGCAGCCGCTTCCTGGAGAAGAAAGCATCTACATATTGATAGCGGAAAAGAAAGCAATTTTGGCTAAGACTTCGGAACTGATTGGAAACTCAAGAAAAGAAGTCGCGTTGATTGCAGACAAGGGAAGAATCATGCCGTTTTTGGCTCAGTTTTCAGATGAATACAGACGGGCGATAAAGAAAGGCGCTCAGATTCGACTGATCTTTGAAGGAGACAAACCAGACGGTTTGCTTAAAGAAAAAGTGAAAAAACGCATCGATGGAGCTTCGGTTCACGTCAAGTTTCATCGTGAAGCCTTGAATCACTTCATAATGTCTGACGATAAAGAAGCATTGATTACCACCTCCAAAGAAAGCGGATTAGGCGAAAGCCCTTCTTTGTGGACCAACAACAGCAACCTTATAGGCGTACTAAGAACAGGTTTTGAATCCAACTGGAAAAAAGCCGAAGACTAACCTCTGAGAACGCCATTTCTCTGTGGTTTCAAACTCCAAATTCTTTTAGCGGTTGAACCGATTAGCGCAAGCAAAAATGACAGCCTGTAGCTGTAGCCTCCCAGTCACATACGCTTAACTCCGTCGATGACTACTTTTAGGTAGGGCGTTTGTTATGAATACGTGGTTGACGATTGCCATTATTATTGTGATACTTTGGGCGGTTGGGTTCTTTGCTTTGCCAGGCGTAGGCGCATTGATACATATTCTGCTTGTGATTGCAGTAGTCTTAGTACTCGTTTGGCTGTTGACTGGCAAAAAGCTGTGGAAGTAAACTAACTCTTAGGAGACATCAATGGTATGGCAGTTGTAAAAATTGTAGAGTTAATAGGTAGCTCACCAAAGGGTTGGGAAGACGCTACTAAGAATGCATTGGCAGAAGCGGCAAAGACAATTAAGAACATCAAGTCAGTTTACGTGAAGCGGTGCAATGCAAAGGTAGAAAACAACAAAATTGTTGAATACAGGGCTGTGGTCAAAATCGCTTTCGTCGTAGAAAGAAAAATCAGCTGATTTTGTTGCAGCACTCTTTTCTGCCTTCTCACCTTTCCGCAGATATAAGCCGCAGCACGTCACCAAAAACAAGCTGAAGCTGAATGATTTGCCACCTCCGTCCCCCAAGAGGATGAATAGTTATGTGTTAAGAGGCTGCAAAGACAAGGGGCTGTCAATATTGGTTTCTTTCTTACAACGCAAATGTAAACGGGCAATTACAATTTGACTGCCATACTTTTCAGTTAGAAATGATTCATGATAAAATCCCTAACAGTTCTATGACTATCCATAATTTCAATGATCTTTTTTGTAGCTTTGGTTATTTGCACATCAAACAATCTTGTTATAGCCAACGAAAACAAGAACACGAATATGCCGAAGAAAGCTCCCGTAATAGCGTTTATTGTGCCAACTGACAATATCAAAAGGAATGTAGCTGCCGAACTTATCAGGCCCATCAGGAAAGAGCGTATTATGAAATAGAGTCGCTGCAACCACGTGGAAAACAATAGAACCTTGATTACTGCTCTTTTCTCTATCTCACTTTCAGCGCCAGATGTAGCAATTCCTATCTGTTGCAGTACCCTTTTTGCGTAACGAATGTCTGATAAATGCAACATCATTTTTGCGTAACGAACGTCTGATAAATCCTTGGAGCTTGCGCTTTCAAGCTCTATCAAAATTCTTTGCGATATTTCTTCTATTTCGGCATCTACTCTTTCTATTTCAGCATCTTCAGTCACCATTATCTCACCGGAATTACCACTATCATCCTGTAATATTCTAAGTATTTTAGTTAACAAGTCGTTTAATGCAATTTTGGCCTGCTCTTCAGTTAAAACGAGTCTTAGGTCTATTCTGTAATAAAACTTGCACGTCCTCACGGGTCTTGTACAGTAATCATCAATTGATCTTTCGGTTTTCAATGCCTTCAATGTGTGCTCTAGAAAGTATGAGACAAAAACAGGAGCGAATCCGGTTCAAATCCGGGCAGCCCCACCAACAACACTTTCTAATTTGACTTTTGTCTTAAGCAAGTTTTAGGGGGACCTATTCCAGTTGAATTTATTTAAATCCTTACTAACAGTATCTAATTGAGGTTGCACAACACGAGTAACGGCGACACAGGTAAACCATCAATAGACGACGCTATCATAGATTATCTGTCTAAGAAAGGCATAACGGATCAAACAGAAAAATTGGCAATTGCTCGAATCAGCAGCAAAATGGAAATCAGCAAAGAACAAGCAGAATTGAGCATCAACAGACTAAGCGCAAAAAACCTGATACGCAAAGTATACTTGCAAGGCAAAATTGGTTTTGAGCTGACTCCAAAAGGAAAATCAGCATTCGAAGTTTTAGCAAAAGCCGAAACCGCCCGTATTACCCGACAACTGCAAGAAGCAATACAACAAGAACGAAAGGCTAAGTTAACATCAAATACTGTTAATAAAATGAAATCAA
>CALMWK010000053.1 GCA_937873375.1 Candidatus Bathyarchaeota archaeon | reverse complement strand
TAACCGCCCATTTCAACGTAAAAGAGTGGGAAAACATCCGAAAAGACATGGGGGAAACTACTGAGTACAGGTATCTTAAGGAATGTGTACTTGAACATGTCAACAGAAACAAAGAAAACTCCAGCGGAGGAACGGGTGGACAAGATTCTAGCAGAAATCAAGGCGCTTCAGGACCAAGTGACGAAACTCCAGACCCAGCCGACCCCTTCGCCTAAACCAGAAACCCATGAGCACTGGCATGCCGAGGAAATCCTCAAAAACGATTGCCCAAACTGCAAAAAAGAAGTGGAGAAAATTAAGGAGATTGGAAAAAATGAAGTTGAACAAACCCTCAAAAAGAAATTTAAGGAACGAAAGGACGAGCCCTTCATATGTCGGGAGTGTGGAATAGGTGTCAAAGCAGAAGAAGAAGACTGCCCAGAGTGCCACGGAAAAAGAAGAACAAATTACCTCAGCTGATCCTGAGCCTGTTAAAGCTGTTCTTCAGGAGTCAGGACCCCTTAAGCCTACTGAAACTCAGCTTGCAACTGCTAACGCTGAGCCTGAAACGCAAAAAGAACAAGCCATAAGTATACTCGACATCATAAAGGGTATACCTGAAGACAAAGCAGCTATGGCAGAGCAGGTAGGTATCCCGCTGAAGATGTTGTTGCGCTATTTCTACCAGCAAGAACGCCAGCAAAAGGAAATCATCGGTTTTTTAGCGCAGTTAGGCGCGAAGTTGCAAGCCTCCCCTGCCACACCTGCAGAAACTACAGCGAATCCTACTTCATCACAAAGTAGTGGGGGCTTAGGCGGAAGCTTAGGACCAATACTGCAGATGATTCCGCAATTTCTAAGTAACTCTCAAGCAGAGAATCCGCTGCAAACCAAAGCCATGGAGCTCATGAGCACGCTGCTAGACCAAGCCATTAACCGTATCACATCGCCTAACCGTTTTGAGGCTATGCTCGACGAGGAACTAATGAAGAGCAAGGTTAAAGTTATGGCGAAAGCGATTGAGGCGGGTGTTTAAAGAACAATTAAGCGGATAAGGGGGGCTATCTATGTTGGAAAAGAAAGGGCGCTGTTGGGTTGATATGCGTTTAAACTGCCTACACCAAAAAAAAGTCATGAAATGCTGGGATAAATATCCTTACGGAACACCCTGCACGCCAAAATTAGAGGCTAAAGCTAAGAAGAGAGGTTTCAAATGTGCCACAGGGGTTTAATGATAGACGCTACACTGAAGACGCGCTTATCAAACAGCTTAGCCTCATTGAGCTGCATAGCAAAGATGGTAGTGCTCTTGATGCTGGGTGCGGATGTATCGAAGGAAAGCATTTATTTCTTGTTGAGGGCTTGGCTGAAGAGGGAAAGGGCTTTGCTTTGAGTGAGAAAGAAAAAAAATTCTATGAGAAACTGGGGAATGTTGCTAGAGCCATGCGTAAGGAAATTGAAAGCGGAGACTTTGACGAGGGCAACGCTAAAGCGCCCTGCGTGGAATGTGACAATTTGCGTGGCGAAGAGC
>CALMWK010000052.1 GCA_937873375.1 Candidatus Bathyarchaeota archaeon | reverse complement strand
TTTACTCGCTGCTGTATAGCCTTGAGCGAAACGGTTTCATAGAAGGTTTATGTGACGAGCGAAAAAGAACCTACAAACTCACCGCAAAAGGCGAACACAACATCGAAACGCTGCTAAACGCCAACCCCGACACCCGTAGCTTTCTCACAAACTTCTTAAAGGTGCAGTGAGCACCCGCTTTTTTCTATTTTCTGTTAACACCCTTTTGCGCGTTTTACTGTCGTCGTTTGCGGATGAAGAAAACTACGCCGCCGATGGCAATTGCGCCTATGAATCCGCCGCCAACGAAAACGCCGTTCTTCGCGATGAAGGTTGGTTCCGTAACTTTCACCATAACCTGATTACTGTCACACGCAAAAACCGAGTTGCTTCCCGCAAACACGGCGTTAGCAACCCAAATTCCTGTTGCGTTGGGCTGGAAAGTTGCGGTGAAACTGCCGTTCATCAGGGTTCGGCACTCAATCTGGTTAGTGTCCAATGAACCCATCAGCTGTACTGTCAAAGGAACACTGCCATTTTGTCCCGTTAACACACCCTGAATGGTCACGTTCTCGCCCAGATATGCGATTTCGGGCACAGCTGTAATATTCAGCATTCCTGCTTGCTTGACAGTGAAGTTTCCCTCTGCAACCAACTCGTTCATTAGCACGTCATTTGCCACAACGCGGTACTCTACAACTGTGCCTGCTCTTTGCGCAGGAACAACCGCGCTACAGTTTCTAGTGGCAATGGTCATCTCAACTGTTTTTGAGCTGTTCCATTGGTCCGTCGAATACTTTAAAACAGCGTTAGTTAAGTTCGTGGAATTTGAAACGTAAGTTATCGTGGTTGTGTTGCTTGGGTAAATCCTGCCTACCAGCCCCGAAGTTGTCAAGCAGGCATCTCCGAACTGGGTTTTAATCAGGAAATCAACGTTTCCAGAGCCTGATTCTCCAATTAAAACCAGATGGTACAGAGTTTTTCCTGTGGAAGTGGTTGAGTAGTTAATCATCATGTCTTTGCCGCGGTACTCGCAACTTGCATAAGCTACGCCGCGGTAGTTTTCGCTGTCAAGGCTGTAGCCGCCAACTTTGCCTGAGACGTTGCCGTAAAGTCCCGGTTCCCATGGCAACGGCAAATCGTTAATTACGAGTGAGTGGGAGTCGCTCATCACGTAGAGTCTAGCCTCGTACATGTCTAAGGTGGGGGGAACTTGGATCCATATTTCCATGTTGGGTTTGTCGGTTACGAACTCGTAAGCCCAACTTGTAGTTAACGAAGATAAATTAGTGTAGCTTTTGCCTTCGATGTGTTGCGTGTACCACTGGTCGGTTTCGATGTTTTCCATAACCATAAACGTTGCCTGCTGCGTACCGTTGCTTTGCCGGGCATCATTCACTACCACAAACGTGTAGTTACCCGAGGTTTCAGGTACAAAAAACGTGTTTCCTGCTCTGGTGCCCAAATGCTCTGGAAACCCTGCGGCTTCGGTGTGTTCGCTTTCCAAGATGCCTCTTGGGTTGTAAACGTAAATGTCATAATCCGTCTTGGGCGCTGAACCGTTATTCACCCATGCGCCGTAGCAGTAAACGTTGTAGCTGTGATTCGCCAGTAGCGGCTGAACTATGCTCCAGTTGCTGCCGATTCCAATTTGTGACTCGTTAAAATAGACTGGAAACATGGGCTTCGCGACGCTGGTCCAGTTGCCCTTCTCAGAGTTGATGTATGTTTGAACAAACTGTCCCTGTTCCGAATGCTCCGTAGCTGCCTCCGCCCTGACGCAGGCAAAAGGAGAGAAAACCAGCGTTAAAGCGAAGGCTAACGCTAACAGAGCCAGCGCGCATTTTGTAGTGTTGGCGCATTTCGGATTCATCACGGAACAATCTCTGACCCTGTTTTTGTCTGCGCTTAAGAATATCTCTTATGAAGAGAAACTCTGAATTCACACTCCACTTTAGGCTGCGCGGCTTTGGGGTTGTTTGTACCAAAAACGGTAAAACCTACCTCCGCCAAAGTACATGACTCGAAGGAACCTGTGATGCCGCCGACCCAGCACACGATAATATTTGGCAACAGCCAGCAAATGCCTGAGCTTGCCGACTCCAGCGTCCATTTGATGGTGACTTCGCCGCCGTATCCTATGGTTCAGATGTGGGACAACCTTTTCGTTGATGCGGACCAGAAAATCGCCCAGCTATGGCAACAACTAACCGCCGACTGCAAAGAAGAAACTGTTACGCAGCTCTACGAAGAAATGCATTTGAACCTCGCCAAAGTTTGGAGCGAAACCTACCGCGTTCTTGTTGACGGCGGCATAGCCTGCATAAACATCGGGGACGCCACACGCAGAGTAAACAGCAAATTCCGCCTCTTCCCCAACCACTCCAAAATTATTGAGCACTGCGAAAAAATCGGCTTCACCACCCTACCCTACATTTTATGGAAGAAACCAACCACCAAACCCCAGTACAAAGGCAAAGGCGCGTTTCTGGGCTCAGGCTTCCTGCCGCCCAACGCATATGTTACTTTGGACTGTGAATTTATCCTGATTTTCCGAAAAGGAAAACTTAGACATTTCCCGCCCAAAGACCCAGCCCGCTACGAAAGCAAGCTAACCAAGAAGCAGCGCGACGAATGGTTCAGCCAAATCTGGCAAATCACAGGAACACGCCAAACCACCAGCCAACTAGAAAGAAGAACCGCCGTGTACCCAGACGAAATCGCCGACCGCCTCATCAAAATGTTCAGCATCAAAAACGACACCGTACTAGACCCGTTCCTAGGCTCAGGGACAACAACAAAAGCCGCCATGCAAAACGAACGCAACAGCATCGGATACGAAAAAGACCCAAACTTGCTCTCAATTATAACCAAAAAAACAGCCAACGGCAATTCTGAACAGGCATTTGTCAAAATAATCAACCGCTGAAAACCTTAATTTGCTGGCATTAGCAACTTTTTAATAACCCTCTACCAAATAGCTGACAAAGGTTAATGTTAATTGGGTAAAAAAGCTTCAACCGATAAGAAACCATTCGGGTTTGGAAACACCTCCCGAAGGTTTACCATGTCAACCAGAAAGGTGAAGGGCAGTATTGCTAAGGACCGTTTTGCGTTTGACCAAGCCATGAAGGGTAACGATTGCGCCAAGATTCGTAAGGGCGGGGACTTTGTGGTTCAGGAGCGTGATTTTTTTGGGAACGAAATCGGTAAACCCACTGTTTATGAGGTGAAGACGGGGAATTCTAAGTTGACTGAGGCGCAGGAAAAAAGGAAGCGCCAGTTAGGCAGAGACCGCTACAAAGTTGTTAGGTATTAGAAATGCCTTTTTCGGCAAGTTTTCTTTTGAGGTTACACATCTGCTTTTTGCTTTCTGCACAACCAAAACCCAACCCAAACCAGACCCAGACAACAAATTTCAGCAAACAAAACAAAGAAAAAGAAGTAGTTGTGCTAAGCAAAGAAAACCCCCAACTTCTAACCAAAAAACAACCCAAACACTCAACATGCACTCACAACCTGCAAAGCCACTTTCAACATAGCACATATGTTGCCTGTGAACAAACAACCATCAGCCCACAACCCACACCAAACTGCAACAGCAAGCACAACCAAAACAGAACCAAAACCACAACCAGAAAAGTAGTGCCACAGCAAACACCCACAACCACACACAAAACAAACCAAAAAACACCCCAAAAAACTTTAACAAACACCAAATTACCGACCAAAACCCAAAACAATCCACAAAAAAGTTTATTAGCAACGTGCGTAGCTGTTGTTTGTGCTCTTAAAAAATATTGACACCCCTTTTTCGAAGTTGGTTAACCCAACATCGGAGGAACTTACAAGTTTGAAAAACACCCGCATAAAAAATATACGCCACAACATAAACAAAAAGAAAATTGCGGGGGAAAATTAAAATTGACTGAACTTTCAAAAGAAGACACCCACCTGTTATTGAAAACTTTCTTCAACGAGAAAGGCCTAGTACGCCAACACCTAGACAGCTACAACGAATTCATCGACCACGGCCTACAAGAAGTAGTAGACGAAGTCAACGAAATCCCAATCGAAGTCCCCGAAAGCCCATACAAAGTAAAACTAGGCCAAATCTGGGTCATCGACCCCCAATCCAGAATCACAGGACCATACGCCACCGAAGTCGACGGCACAAAACACGAAATCTACCCCATGGAAGCCCGACTAAGAAACCTAGCATACGCAGCCCCCATCGCCCTAGAAATGACCCCTGTCATAGACGGCAGAGAACAAGACACCGAACTCGTCTACATCGGCAACATACCCGTCATGCTCAAATCAAAACTATGCTTCCTCTCACAACTCTCAAGCGAAGAACTCATCTCCGCCGGAGAAGACCCAGACGACACAGGCGGATACTTCGTAGTTAACGGCTCCGAACGCGTCATCGTAGCCATGGAAGACTTAGCTCCAAACCGCGTCATAATCGACCAAGACGATAAAGGCACATCACCCGTTTATCAAGCAAAAATCTTCTCAACCACCGTAGGTTTCAGAGCAAGAATAGAGCTAAAACTCAAGGCAGACGACGCCATCTACGTCTCCATGCCTGGAGTACCCACAGAAATTCCCTTCGTAGTTATAATGCGCGCACTCAGCTTAGAAAAAGACAAAGACATAGCTGAAGCAGTTTCTCTTGACCAAGACCTCCAAACCGAACTTGGTCCCTCATTTGAAAAAGCCATCGGCGTAGACACACCACAAGACGCCATCCTATTCATCGGAAACCGCGTTGCACACGGACAAGTCGAAGAATACCGTATCCAAAAAGCTGAAACAGCCCTAGACAAAAACTTTTTACCCCACCTAGGCAGAACCGACAAAAACCGCAAAGACAAAGCCATATTCCTAGGCGAAATGGCAAGCAGAGTAATCCAGCTAAAACTGGGACGCAGACAAGAAGACGACAAAGACCACTTCAAAAACAAACGACTCCGACTCGCTGGCCCACTATTAGCAGACCTGTTCCGCGTAGCTTTCAGAAACTTAACACGCGACATAAAATACCAGCTTGAACGCATCGGCGTTAAAGGACCCATAATCAACGTTTCCGCTGCTGTCCGACCTGGAATAATCAGCGAAAGATTCCAGCACGCTCTCGCAACAGGCAACTGGGGCAGAGGACGCGTCGGCATCACCCAACTTTTGGACCGAACAAACTACATCTCCACCCTCAGTCACATGCGCAGGCTCCAGTCACCACTAAGCAGAAGCCAGCCTAACTTCGAAGCCCGAGACTTACACCCGACCCACTGGGGACGCTTATGCCCCAACGAGACGCCTGAAGGCTCAAACTGCGGTCTCGTAAAAAACTTAGCCTTATCCTCCTCAATTTCGGTCGGAGTGAACCCTGAGAAAATTAAGCAGATACTCTTCGAGATGGGCACGGTTCCAGCTTACGAATGTAACGACACCCTCAAGATTGAAGGCGCAAAAATTTTCGTTGACGGAAACATAATCGGTTTCTGCAGTTCACCAAAAGACGTGGTGAAATCCTTCAGAGAAAAACGACGCGTCGGCGAAATCTCAACCGAAGTCAACATAACATACTTCACCAAAGAGCAAACTGAAACCGAAGAAATTCATGCTAACTGCGACGAAGGCAGAGTCCGCAGACCTCTCATAATTGTCGAAAACGGCGCTCCAAAACTCCAGCCCAAACACCTTGAAAAAATCGCTTTGGGCGAATGGACTTGGGAAGACCTCGTCAAGAACGGCTTAATTGAATACTTGGACGCCTCCGAAGAAGAAAATGCTTACGTCGCCATATCACTGGACAAAGTTGGGCCTGAGCATACTCACTCAGAAATTGCAACATTCACAATTTTGGGTATATGTGCTTCCACAATACCTTACCCTGAACACAATCAGTCACCACGCAACTCATACCAAGCAGCCATGGCTAAGCAAGCATTAGGCGTTTACGGCACCAACTTCCAAAACCGCGTCGACTCAAGGTCACATATCCTACACTACCCACAGGCGCCCCTCGTAGAAACCGAGCTTATGGGAGTCATGGGTTACAAGCAGCGCCCCACAGGACAAAACTGTGTTGTTGCAGTGCTTTCCTTTGAAGGCTACAACATGGAAGACGCCATAATCTTCAACAAAGCCTCCATAGAAAGAGGCTTGGCACGTTCTTCATTCTTTAGAATTTACGAAGCCGAATGTCGCCAGTACTTGGGCGGATTGAAAGACAAATTCACTGTTCCTGAACCTGGCACTCGCGGATACCGCGGAGAACAATACTACAGGCTTCTGGAACCCGACGGCATAATCAGCTTGGAGTCAACTGTTGCTGGCGGAGATGTGCTCATCGGAAGAGTCAGCCCACCCAGATTCCTTGAAGAGTACAAGGAGTTCGAAGTTAAAGGACCCTCAATGCGTGACACATCCGCTGACATGCGTCCCTCAGAAAACGGCGTAGTTGACGCGATTTTCATCACAGCATCAGGCGAAGGTAGCAAACTCGTCAAAGTTCGCGTTCGCGACCAACGTATTCCAGAGCTAGGCGACAAGTTCGCTTCACGACACGGACAGAAAGGAGTCATAGGCTTAATTGTTCCGCAAGAAGACTTGCCTTTCACAGACGACGGTTTAGTTCCCGACCTCATAATTAACCCTCACGCTATCCCCTCAAGAATGACCATTGGACAATTCATCGAATCACTCGCTGGAAAAAGTGCAGCCGCTAGAGGCAAACCAGTGGATGGTACACCTTTCACTAACGAAGGACCCGACGAAATCAGAAAGAACATGATTAAACTTGGATTCAGCCACACGGGAAGCGAAGTATTCTACAATGGTGCAACAGGCGAAAAATTCGTTGCCGACATCTTCGTGGGCATAGTTTACTACCAGAAACTGCACCACATGGTCGCCGACAAAATTCACGCCAGAGCCCGCGGACAAGTACAGATGCTCACACGCCAGCCAACTGAAGGCAGAGCTCGCGGTGGTGGTCTCAGGTTCGGAGAAATGGAACGAGACTGCCTCATCGGACACGGCGCCGCTATGCTGCTACGAGACAGGTTGCTTGAGGAATCCGACAAGTACACGTTGTACATTTGCGAGAACTGCGGTCAAATCGCTTTCTACGACATGAAACAACGTAAGTACGTGTGCAAGATATGCGATGAAAAATCTAAAGTTTCACCAGTAATCGTTTCATATGCGTTCAAGCTTTTGTTGCAGGAGCTTCAAAGCTTGTGTATCACACCAAAATTAAGACTTAAGGAGAAGGCGTAACATGGCAACCGAGGAATTAATTCACAAAATAGTCGACGAAATCAGCTTCGGCTTAATCTCTCCCAAAGACCTGCGCAAGCAGTCTGTTGTGGAAATTCAAACCCCTGACACTTACGACGAAGACGGCGCACCAATCACTGCGGGGCTCATGGACGGCAGACTAGGCACCCTTGAACCTCGTCAACGCTGCAAAACCTGCGGTAACACTGCAATCCGTTGCCCTGGCCACTTTGGTCACATCGAACTTGCCGTGCCCATTGTACACATCGAATTCACAAAAATTATCTTTGACCTTCTGCGGTCCACTTGCCGCAGTTGCGGAAGAATTCTCCTGTCAGATGAAGCTGCCAAAAAACAGAAAGCCAAAATCGAAAGG
>CALMWK010000051.1 GCA_937873375.1 Candidatus Bathyarchaeota archaeon | reverse complement strand
GCGGATTTAAATTTATTCCCGAAGAAAACAATGTTTCAACAACAAAAAACAAAAAGAAATGAAAAGGTTTGGAGAGTTTACTCTGTAGGTGTCGGCACATACCGAGACAGGTAACCCTTAGTTATCTTCTTAGGCCTAGGTTTCCACGCCTGCAACCGCTTCTGGATTTCCTGCTCTGAGAGCTCCACCTTCAAGACACGATTCGGGATGTCAACTGTTATGATGTCGCCGTTTTTGATGACTGCTATGGGTCCGCCGTCAAAAGCTTCAGGGGCAACGTGTCCAATGCAGGGTCCGCGTGTGGCACCTGAGAAACGTCCATCCGTAATCAACACCACGCTTTCGCTCAAGCCCATGCCTGATATTGTGGCTGTGGGGATGAGCATCTCTGGCATACCAGGTCCGCCTTTGGGTCCTTCGTAGCGGATGACAACAACGTCGCCTGCTTTGACTTCGTGGCGTTTCATGGCTTCTTCAGCTTCTTTCTCTGAATCGTAGACTTTTGCTGGACCTGAGTGTTTGAGAATTTTTGGTGAAACTGCAACTGCTTTCACGACTGCGCCTTTGGGTGCGAGGTTGCCTTTGAGTATGGCTATGCCGCCTTCTTTGTGTACAGGGTTAGTTAAGGGTCTGATTACTTCGGAGTCGGTAACCACTGCAGCTTTTATGTTCTCGCCAATTGATTTGCCTGTGACCGTGAGCAAATCCACATGCAAGAACTGTTCAAGTTCTTTCATCAAAGCTGGTAAACCACCTGCAAGGTCTAATTCTTCCATGTCGTGAGGACCACTTGGAGACATGCTGCTCAGATGTGGAACTCGTCTGCTGGTTTCGTCAAATAGCGCCATGGGCAGAGGCACCCCTGCTTCTTTAGCTATGGCGGAAAGGTGAAGCACCGTGTTTGTGGAGCCCCCAAGCGCCGTATCTACGACAACAGCGTTCTCGAAAGCTGCTTTTGTCATGATGCTAGAAGGTTTCACGTTTTTCTTCACGAGTTCAACAATTTTTTCGCCTGATTCTTTGGCTATGCGGATTTTTTTGGCGCTTGTAGCCAGTGCGGTGGCGCAGTAGGGAAGAGACATACCTAAGGCTTCTGTCATGCAGGCCATAGTGTTGGCTGTGAACATACCGCTGCATGAGCCGCAACCGGGGCAAGCTGCATTTTCTAGCCGAGTTATTTCTTCGCTGTTCATTTTTTCCGCGAATGCTTGGCCTACCGCTTCAAAAACCGAGTTCACATCCACTCGTTTTCCAGCTAATCTACCTGAAGCCATAGGGCCACCTGTGACTGATATGGCTGGTACGTCTAGGCGTGCTGCGGCTATGAGCATGCCGGGTGTGATTTTGTCGCAGTTTGAGATGAGCACCATGCCGTCTAGGCGGTGGGCTTGCATCATAACTTCGACGGAGTCAGCGATTAATTCACGTGAGGGAAGTGAATAGTGCATGCCTTGATGGCCCATGGCTATTCCGTCGCATACTGCTATGGTGTTGAATTCGAAGGGTGTGCCGCCTGCGGCTAGTATGCCTTCTTTGACGGCTTCTCCGATGCTTCGCAGGTGAATGTGTCCGGGAACTATGTTGGTGTAGCTGTTGACTACTCCGATGAACGGTTTGGTCAGGTCTTTGTCGGTTAGTCCTAGTGCTTTTAGCAGTGACCTGTGGGCTGCTCGTTCTACTCCACATTTAACTTCGTCGCTTCTCAATTTTCAAGCCTCTACTGGTAAATATTGTATGTAGCAGACTATTGAACCAGCCACTGTTAAGTCTTTTGCGACCGCAAACGCCCTGCGGTAAAGAAAGAGGAGGGTCTTGTTTTTCTTGGCACTTCGCGAGCGGCTAAACAATGGACGTTAAATTTGTATGCTGTTTTCAGCGCCCTATGCGTTTGATGATAGCTTGCGGAAATCAAGGAACGCAACTACTAGCAGAATGATTGTCCACGCGAACCAGAGGAAGAAGAATTGGTTGAATAGGTATAGGAAAACGGCGATTGCTCTGTTAGCTATTGAAATGGCTATTACGAGAAGTGGTCCCCACTTTTGCTTTTTAAGCAAGCCAAGCAATGCTGCAACGTACATGATTGAGACAACTGATAGAATGATTGTTCCTGTTGCAAGGGCGTTTTCTGCTCCGGCAAGACTATCGATGTACCCGCCCGTCAGTGATTCTTGTGAGGAAGGCAGAGAGTTCCAAAGGGCGATGTTGCCTATGTCGCCGATTATGTTTATCGCAACGAGAAGTACAAGGAGTATGTTGACCCAGTTTTTGCCAACCTTTGAGCTGTTCATGATTTCTCGCTATTCCTTTTTTTATTTAATTGTTAAGAAAGAGTTTTTTGGGCGAGTTCTTTTGCCCAGCTTCGGATGGCGTCCCAGTCTCGTATGTCGTACACTCCGGGTGAGGTTTCTTTGAAGCCTGCTTCTTCTAGTTTTGGTTTGACGCTTTCCATGAATTTTCCCGCCCACCATGGCGTTTTGTTGAAGTTGTAGACGCCTCCAAACAAGCCCAAAGCGACAGGTTGCAGATTGTACTTGGCGGCTTTTTCCTCAAGATACTTTCGTTTAGCCTTTGCAATTGTTTCCGCTTTGTTTTCTTTCTCATCTATCGGTTCAGTGCTGCCACAACAAACGAAAAGTGCCACCATCTTGTTTGCCAGTTCTTTTTGGAAGTTTTTGAGGAATTTTTCAGGTTCGCCTGTCCATTTGTTGATTTGTATGCCGCTGCCAACAATGACAAGTGCGTACTCGGTGATGTCTCGCACTTTTTCTTCTTTGGCGTTGACTACTCTAACATCAAAGCTTTCTTTGCGGAGTACGTTTGCGATTTCTTCGGAGGTGCTGGCTGCTGCTCCAAACCGAGTCCCGTAAACAACCAATGCTTTAGTCATGGAACTGCACCACCTTGTTGTGCTCTACGCTGTGATTGACCCCCATGCCGATAACCCCGACTGCAGCCTTCAGTTTTCTCATTGGTTTTCAACCTCAGGTTGTTTTTGTTCAGGTGTTTTCTTAATCTCGTCTTCTCCGAGGTCAACTCGAAGGGTGCCGTTCTTGCCAACGACTTCTAAGATTACGCCTTCTGCGAAAGTGGCTTGTACCAGTTCGCCTATGGTGCCCTCGACTAGGACGCTGTCGGCAGAGCCATTGGTTAGGGTGACGTTTTTGAGGTTTCTCTTCGACTTGAGTTCCACAGAGAAGACCCGCTCTTTATGGGTTGTTTTGTTTTCCATTCTGATTGCCTCACGTTACTGAGTGGCTCCGAAGAGTGATTAGTTTTATTTGATAAAGATGCTAAGAAGTAAGCAGTGATGCGAAGACTTTAGCAGCGGTGATAAGAAAATGGGAAATGATGAAGGAATTGAAAAACTGTTTTTTGAGTTGGCAAGCGAGAGCAGGCTCAGTATACTGCGCGAGCTTCAGAAGGAAAATTTGAAGATGCAGGAGATTGCCCGCCGACTGGATGTGACTGCGACGGAAGCGTTTAGGCAGCTGGAACGGTTGAGCGCGGCTTTGCTGGTTCAGAGGCAGCCTGACGGTACATTCGCCATAGCGGAGTATGGCAAATTGGTGATGCAACTCTCTTCTTCCTTAGAGTTTGTCTCTAAACACAGGGACTACTTTTCGACGCATGACATAATGCGGCTTCCCTTACACTTTGTGAACAGGTTAAGTGAGCTTTCACAAGCGAATTTGGTGATGGACACGGTTGAGAGCTTGAACAATGGCGAGCGAACTTTCATAGAGGCTGAGCAGTATGGGTGGGGAATAGCTGAAGGCACCGTCCCAGAACACGTGATTCCGATGATAAATGAGCGAATCCAAAAGGGTATAAAATTCAAGTTTCTCATTCCAGAAAACCGCTTTACAGCCAACATGAACCAGCCCCCCACACCAAAAAACGTAGAAGGAAGAGGACTCCCAGACCTCCCCGCAATAGTTGTTCTCTCTGAAAAAGAGGCAGGCATATGCTTTCGCCAAGTCGGAGGCAGGGTGGATTACGCTGGCTTTTTCGGCAAAGACCCAACGTTCCACAACTGGGTTAAAGACCTGTTTCTCTACTGCTGGGAAAGAGGAAAACGAGCATAGGCAGTAGCCCTTTTGTCCCATATTTACCCGCGAGTTTCGGTGTAAACTAACAAAACTTAAGTACCTATCAGTAACTACTCAGCCTCCATGAGCACCATGGACTTAGTTCGCTACAACCATGCAGTCCGCGAACTGTACTTTGACGCTTTAGCAAAGCTGCCTTGGGCTGAAGTCGTAAAATCCAGAGGATTAAGCTTTGACTCGGCAAGAAACGTTTTCTTGCACCTTACGCTTGTGGAAGACCGATGGGTAAACTACATATTGCCAAACCGCTTCAGCGAATGGAAAGACCCAAACTTTGAAACCTACCAGAACATCGATATGCTGAAAGAATACATGCTCCACGTGAAAAACGCCACCGAAAAATTTCTTGCTGCCCAGCAACCTAACAATTGGCAGAGAAAAGTTATGGTTCCTTGGGGCGACAAACCATACATGCAGGTAACAGTAGAAACGGTACTTACCCATATGGTCATGGAAGATATGGTGCACTACGGCGAATTATCAGTCATGTTCTGGCAGATGAATTTGGAAGCGCCATACCTTGCATTCTGGCGTTACAAACACAGCGAAAACAAATAGAAAAAAGCTAACTTTCATTTCAGACTAGAAAAATACCCCCCAGAATCACGACACCACAAATCTTATATCTAAGCGTGACTCTCTGAGAAGAATTGCAAGTGATGTAAAATGGGGAATTGCTTTATCCAACCCTAATTATTTCCAGAAAAAAATAAAAATTTTAGACACCACCCTTCGTGATGGTGAACAAACCCCCGGAGTCTCCTTGATTCCTGAAACCAAACTAAGAATTGCTAAACGCCTAGACGAGCTCGGTGTAGACATAATTGAAGCGGGTTTTGCTGCTGTTTCGGAAGGCGAAATGGAATCCGTAAAACTCATCGCTGAGGCAGGCTTGAGGGCTGAAATCTGTAGCTGCTCCAGAGGCACCAAAGGCGACGTTGATGCGGTTGCAAAATCTGGAGCCGACAGCATACACTTGGTTATCCCAACCAGCGACATCCACATAGACTGGAAACTGAAGAAGACCCGCGACCAAGTAGTCAAAATAACCGAGGACTGCGTGAAACATGCCAAAGACTGCGGTTTAGTTGTGGAGCTTTCAGCAGAAGATTCCACACGAAGCGACCGCGATTACTTGAAGAAAATCTTCACCACAGGCATAGCGGCGGGAGCTGACCGCGTTGTCGCATGCGACACCGTTGGGGTTCTTACGCCTGAGAAAGCCTACGAGTTCTACCATGACCTTGTTTCCAGCCTATCCGTTCCCGTGAGCGTACACTGCCACAACGACTTCGGCATGGCAGTTGCCAACTCCGTTGCCGCACTACGAGCAGGATGCAGCGAAGTCCACTGCACCATCAACGGTCTGGGCGAGCGGGCAGGAAACGCTTCTCTAGAGGAGATTGTGGTTTCGCTTAAGGCGCTCTACAGCATAGACGTAGGCATCAAAACTGAGTTGCTGTACAGCATTTCACAGTTGGTTTCGAGGCTGACGGGCATCATGGTGCAGCCAAATAAGGCAATCGTCGGCGAAAACGCCTTCACACACGAGTCAGGCATCCACACACAAGGCTTGCTTGAGAACCCAATAACCTATGAACCCTACGACCCCAGCATGGTCGGCATCGCAAGACGCATCTCTCCCGGAAAACACTCAGGTTCGCACGCCATCAAAGCCTCCGTGGAAGCCATGGGCATGCACCCAACAGACGAACAGCTCAAAGACATCTGGCTTCGCGTGAAAAGCGTGGGCGACAAAGGCAAAGCCGTTACTGACGCGGATTTGCTGGCAATCTCCGAAGCCGTCACGGGACTGGCAAAACCAAAAGCTATCCAATTGCAGGAAGTTACGGTGGTCAGCGGAAACACAGTCACACCTACCGCTTCAGTTAGGCTCAAGCTGAAAGACAAAGAAGTCAGGGGCGCAGCCATGGGCGTAGGACCTGTAGACGCAGCCATAAACGCAGTGAAAAGCGCAGTTGTTGAGGCAGAACCGATAGTGCTAGAGCAGTACCATGTGAAGTCAATTACTGGCGGAACAGATGCCATGGTTGAAGTGGTCGTGCGCATGCGCAAAGGCAGCAAAACAGCCACCGCCATGGGGGTACGCGAAGACATAGTGATGGCGAGCATGGACGCAGTGATCAGCGGCATGAACGTGCTAACAGCCCTCAACGGCAACTGCAACAGCACAGACGCAGCAGCACAGAAAAAACAAAAACAATAACCCCTCTAAAGACCCAGTTTCTTTCTTTATTTTTTGTTTTCTACCCAGTATAGATTCTATAGATAATTGGTATAGTCTGCAGAGGGCAACAGAGCACATCACGTTTTCACACAAACCACACAGGGATACATCTGCTTGTGGCGCACTGCCTGCACAACCAAGGCACAACCAAACCCAACCCAAAACACACCCAAACAACAATTTTCAGCAAACAACACAAAGCCTAAGAAGTAGATGTGCATAGCAACCAAACAACAACTACAAACAAAAAACAAAAACAACGCCGTATACAAAAGCATCAACAAAACACACAAAAAACAACCAAACCCACTAAAAAGCACGCTACCTTGTTCAGTTATGCTGCTGTTAAGTGAAAGAAATATCTACAAGCCCAACAAATACAAAGACGGTTATCGCTTATGTCTAAAACTTACAACATCGCCGTCCTCAAAGGCGACGGCATCGGACCAGAAATCACAGACGCCACCATCCAAGTCCTACAAGCCACCGAAGAAACCTCAAACTTCAAGCTGAACCTGCAATACGGCGACGCAGGCTTCTACTGCATAGCCAAACATGGCACTAACTTGCCCGAAGAAACCGTTGCACTACTCAGACGCACCGACGCATGCCTCAAAGGACCCATGACCACACCCGAAGAAGTCGGCGCACCAGTCAGCGCAGCCGTAAAAATCCGAAAAATCTTCAACCTCTACGCCAACGTCCGACCCTGCCGCACATTCCCAAACGTCGAATCCCTCAAACCCAACCTAGACTTCGTCGTCGTCAGGGAAAACACTGAAGGACTCTACGCAGGCGCAGAATTCCTCGCAGCCCCAGGAGTTGGCATCGCATACCGCATCATAACCACCGAAGCCTCAACACGTGTAGCCGAATTCGCCTTCAAACTCGCAGAAAAACGCAAAAAACACCTCACCTACGTCCACAAAGGCAACATCCTGCGCATAACCGACGGAATCTTCAAAGACGCAGTCAAAACAGTAGCCAAAAACCACCCAACCGTCACAGTCGACGACCAACACATAGACGCCATAACCATGCAACTCATCAAGAAGCCCGAATTCTTTGACGTTATCGTCACCACTAACTTGTTTGGCGACATAGTCAGCGACGAAGCAGCCCAAGTTGTAGGCGGCTTAGGTTTAGCTGCAGGCGCAAACATAGGCGACACCTACGGCATGTTCGAACCCGTCCACGGCTCAGCACCAAAATACACAGGCATGAACCGCGCCAACCCCATATCCATCATAATGGCTGCTGCACTGATGCTGGACCACCTTGGCGAAGGGGAAGCGGCTGCAAAAATTGAGAAAGCCGTCACCGAAGTGCTAAGTGAAGGCAAAGTAAGAACTATGGACCTTGGCGGAACAGCCACAACCACAGACATGGCAGATGCAATAACAGCCAAAGTGCGCCAGAGCTAGGCGCGTTTTATTTCTGATGCAGCTTTGGTGGATAACTCTCTTTTTCCATCATACCCTTTTCTGACGTAAACGTTCTCCACAGAGATTTTTTCACCCATCAACAAAGCGCTTGCGGTTTGGGCGTGTTGGCGCCAAGCTGAAAAACCAATTGTCCCCGTGTCGTCTTTCAACTCTAACGTAGTGAGGCTGACTTTTTCGCCGTTAGCTGTTTTGACTTCTTTGGTTACAGGTAAACTTGCAACTTCGGCTTCCACGTTCACAGTGCCCAAAAGCTCTTCCAAGTTGGCTATCTTGGTTAGCTGTTTCTGTGCCGCTGCGACTTCGACGTAGGTTGCGCTGTCAATGTGAACTTCGGTTTCGCCGTTGGAACCTGCTTTAACTCTGCCGTTCACAAGCTGCACTTCAACATTAGGCTTGAGCAACTGTTCGAGTTCTTGGGCTTTTTCGTTCCAAGCAACCACGGTGACTTCGCCTGTGGCATCTGCGAGTTTAAAGCGCAGAACGGTGCCTTCGGTTTGGTCTTGCCGGGTGAAGTTTGATTTGGAGAAAACCTGTTTTAGGGTGCCTTTGAGGCTGATGCTTTTCTGGTTGGTTATGTCTTGGATTTTTTCGCCGAAAGCTCCGATGGATGTGGGGTAATCTGCCGCTTTAGCGTCAGGCGGATTAATTTCCACGCGACTTTTGCGGCTCAGGTGCAACTCAACTTTGCCGTCGCGGTCTTCTTTGGTGTAGCCGTGAGAGAAGCGAACAATTTGCCCAACTCCAAGTTCGCCAGCTTCGATGGGGTCTGCGTTTTCGTTCCACAAAACCGCGCGTACAATGCCGTGTTTGTCCATGATGGTTACTGAAGCGAATTTGCCGGGTTTTGCGCCTTCAAAAGTTCTAACTGGGGAAACTGCGATCACACGTGCGGTTATGGTGACGTTGTGGATTCCTGAAACCAGTTTACTTATGGGGAATTGGTGGTCGGGTTTGGATGTTTCTTGGGTAACTTCCACGCCGAATTCACGAGCGATTAACCGCAGAAGGGTTATGTCGGCTATTAAGCCGCCTGTTTTTTCTCTGGCAGCATCTAGTTTTTCTATGATTTGTTCTCGGCTGGTTTGTGAGTTTTGAGTTAGTATTTGCTGGATTAGGTCTTCAGGGGTCATTTTTGAGGGTTGCCGCCACAAGTATTGGTTCGGGTTGGGTTTAAAATGGTTTGCAGGTGTATGTTGGTTTCTTGCTGGTTTTTGGGCAGAAACGAAAATTTAGCCTCTTTGCTCGAGGTTTGGTTGATGAAATAATTAGGTATTAAAAATTGGTTTTGAAGAAAGTTAAGTTGGGTTTTTGGTTAGTCTGTTTCTGTTTCGTCTTCGTCGTTGCCGTAGTAGCCTTTGAGAATTATGAGTGTAAGTGTAACGAATGTGGCTGTCATGAGAACGCCGATGACTATCTGGAAGTATCCACCTAAGTCCGTATAGAGTTCCTCCTTATGCTGCATATTCATTATTGTTTAGGTATTTAAGCAGTAGCTTTTTTCCACTCAGCCATCAGGGATTTGTAGAGTTCGTCGCGTTCACAGATGACGTCGTACCAGCCTAGGTTGTGGGCGATTTTTTGTGCGATGAGGTGGTAGCAGAGGTGGACTTTGCGGTCCAGAACGCGGAAGTAGAAGTCGTCGCAGGTGCAGAATTCTGCTTCGGGCATAAGTAGGTAGTCGCGTTCTTTGCCGATGACTATCCAGACTGTGCGGTTGCTGGGTTTGAAGGTGTATTTTTTGATGCGGTTTTCTTTGAGGGCTTCCAGAGCCTTGGTGAAGCGTTGTCCGAAGAGGTCGTAGAGTTCGGTGAGGTTTTTGCCGTTGAGTTTGCCTTCTTGTTTTGCTGTGCGGCAGATTTTGTTGAGGTTGTCGATTTCGTTGTTGTCGTTGGTTGTCATGGGTTTGCCCTTGTCTGGGTTAAAAGGTTAGTTTGGTTGTTAGTTTATGTCTATTTGTTCGCCTTTTGGGGTTTTTGGTTCTTCGAGTTTTGGCAAGATGACTTCTAGGACGCCGTTTTTGTAGCTGCTTTTTGCTTCTTTAACTTTGACTTTTGTTGGTAGGCAGATGTCTTTGTAGTACTTGTAGTTGGGTGTGTCCACGCTGATTTCTAGTGAGCCTTCGGTTCCGTGAAGTTTGATGTCGCTCTTTTCGACTCCTGGAAGCTCCACGACTACACGGATTTCGCCGTTGGTTTCCATCACGTCTACGAGGGGTTCGCGTTCTTCTTTGACTTGGGGTGTGCCTTTGAGGGATTTTTTGATGTTGCCGAACTGTTGGATTTCGGGTTTGCCGTCGGGTCCGATTTTCATGCTGTAGCCGTAGACGAAGGGTCCGAATTCTTTGACGGTGCTTCCGTCTGGGAGTTTGCGTTCTTTGACGTAGTCTTTGGGGACTTTTTCGGTGAAGCTTTTGAATTGTTCTTCCATGCGTTCTTCCATTTCGCGGAAGAGTTTGTCTATGTCGCCGAAGAAGGGGTCTTTGTCGAATGGGCTGCTGCGTTTGCGTTTGGTCCATTCTGGGTTATCTTCATTGTCTGAAGACATAATTACAAATCACCTTGATTGTACTTTGAGGTTTTTCGCGCCAATAAGGTTTATCCCATAAATTTGGGGTTTTGTATGTTTGTTTGGTTGTTTTGTTTTTTGTTTTGTGTGTGGTTGTGGGTGTTTGCTTAGCCACTACTTTTCTGGTTTTGGTTTGGGTTGTGTTTTGTTTTTGCTTGCTGCTGCAGTTTGGTGCGGGTTGTGGGCTGAGGGTTGTTTGTTCACAAGCAACATATGCGCCATGTTAAAGAAGTCAAAACAGGTTGTGAGCGCATGCTGACTGTCTGTTTTGTTTTCACGTCGTTTGCTCTCTGCAGACTATACCCCCTTGTTTTTCGGTGGGGCTTGTTTTGGGTTGTTTTTTTGTTTCTGGGCTTGGGGCGGGTTTTTTCCGCGGCTGGAAAAGGCTGGAAACGATTGAAAAAGCGCAAAATGGCACAGTTCGGCTATGTCAGCAGGTTAGCTGTAGTGTTCACCTGATTCTTTTTCGTCCAAACAAAACTGCCACAGCCACCACAATAACCCCCACCGCTGCTGCCGCCACCACAAACGGCAAGAAGTCAACTTCCCCCGTGTTTTCTGCTGGCTGCTGTGAGGCTGATTCAGAAGGCTGCAAAGACGGAGCAGGTGAAGGGGGTTGGCTTGGCGAAGAAGGCGAAGCTGTCGGCTCAGGCGACTGCGGCGAAGATGAAGTTGGTTCTGGCGAGGTTAAAGGCGAAACTGAAGGCGATAGCGAAGGCTCAGGTGTAGGTGACAGTTGTGGGGAAGGAGACAGCGAAGACGAAGAGTCAGGCGAAAGCTCCCCGCCACCAATACCCAACGGGTAAACAGAAGCAACCTCAACCGTGTCCGCCCAAATCTCAACCACAATCACACTAACAAACCCCGGATACAACTCACCCAAAGGCAACGTAACCATCCAATAAGGATACAAAACCAACGGCTTATCCTTAGCCTTAGTCAACAATTCCGCCGTTACCCGGTCATTCCGTATAGTAAAGTTAGATATTTCCTTGCCATCATAAGTGTAAGAATACTGTTTGGCACAATCCAAAGCCAAACTTACAGCTTCCCCTTCTGAAATCCTCACATCAGTGCTGCCAATCTGAACGTAACTTCTATCGTCGCCGAACGAGCGGAAGACACCATTATGGAAACTAATACTAAGCCCCGAAAAAACCGCGCCGTTATATGTACTCTTCCAACTAAAAGACGAAGAAGCGTCAGTAACTGTAACTGTGAGCCCAACATTCGCAGATACTTTTGTAGTATTCTTTGAAGCATCAACGTTATCCAAAAGGCTTCTCATTGCTTGCAAACTTGTATCCCCCGTGGAGGCTTGATATCTTTGAAGGAAGCCCCTAGCAGCATCAACCATATTGGAAGCTAATGGTTGGCTAAGCTGCATTGAACCTTCACGCACATTTACCAAACACCGAGACAAAGTACTATTTACAAACTTAAAGGATACCTCTAGTCTACTTGTTTCAGACTTAAGCGCGTATAACCCGTCAACTTCAGAGAGACCACCTAAAGAAGCCCTATATTGTACGGATAAACTACCAGACAGCGTTGCCGTATATTTTGCCATGTCAATTTGGGTTACGTTTTCTAGAAAAACCAACACAGCTTCAGGGTTGACAGTTTCCTCCGCAAACACATCAGGTGATTGTGTTAAAGAAAGGAATAGTATCGTTGCAAGAATCAAAACAGTGTTAAATTTTTTGTTCAACATGTTTCTTCACCATTTTTCTCCTTTAATGGGGTATTGTTAGGTCTCCGTCACCTCGGATACGCATCCAACACGTAACATTAGTCCCATTACGTGGATCGACCATTGTATACCCGATGTAAAGTGGGCAGTCGCCGAAATCAGCTATATCATAAGTGTTATGCGTATCCCAAGTTGCTCTATCTAGAGCGTCTCTTATCGTGCGACCTTGCAAGAGATGGTAAAAGAATTGGCGTACGAAGTCGCTGTAGTTGTAGTTCTGATATTGCGTGCTAGTCCGATACCAGATTGAAAAGTTATCAAAACCTATGAAGCAGTGATTACTATTGTCAGTAGTTTCAGTGTACGCATCAGCATTCAAACTGGTGGTACCCATAAAAGAAGCTTGCCACCCCCAACTGTGCCCACCACTGAATCCACCAGTGGCATTCTGCCAAGCCGAACCACACGTCCAAAGAACCACAAAGTCATGCGTAAAAGAACTCAACTGATCATGAACAAGATAATCTTTTATACAGTTATCTTCAGGCGGAGGACCCTCATTATCATAAATTCCGTAATGTTGAAACTGACAGCCAGAAACATTACAGCTAACAGGCCAACTGTGACCCTTATAGAAAAACACGCTAAAAGCATAATCCTCATCACAAGAATTAACGACTGAATAAACGGTCGCGGGCTGCGTCGTGTTCCCCCAGCCATTCAAAATGTAGCTGTAGTGGGAAGTACCTAAAAACAGGTTTGTCAAATCAGCTGAGACTTGCCCAGAAAGGACTCTTTCAGGAGCTCCACCCATCCAGTCAGGGTTCGCATCAGCGTACTGTTGACTGCCCCAGAGCGTCACAGCAGCAGGAGGCGGAGTTGGTGTAGGTGTCGGTGTGGGGGTTGGGGTCCCAGTAGGGGTCGGCGCAGGAGTGGGAGTTGGCGTTGGGGTTGGTGTCGGTGTAGGCGTTGGTGTAGGTGTGGGTGTCGGGGTTGGAGGCGGAGCACCTTCCTGCTGCCCCCAAGCACCATGCGCAGGCTCAGGATTCACAAACTTACGCACAAACACCCAATCCACACACTCACAAGTACCATAATACCCTGACTGCCCAACAGAATTAGTCCCGAAAAGCAAAAACAAAAAATCATGAGCAGCAGGAAACCAATTATTGCAGGAGCACGTTTCATACGATTCATCTCCCCACAATACTTGAACTACTTACAAACAAATTATCGCATCAGTTAACTTATAAAATTTGCCCTAAAATTGCACAGCAAAACATCAAACACACCCATCTACCGCTTCACCCACCCCTATCCTCTCTTTTTGAAAAAACCGAGTCGAGGTTCTTTTTTGATACAGGACTTAGATTTGGTGTATCCCGCGGCTGGAAAAAGCGCAAGGCGGGATTCGGCTAAATCTGGCTTTTTCCCACGCAACAAAACGCAGGTTGAACACAATTTCTAACAGTTTCTATAATTCCCTGAGTTGATTCAACGTCCCCAAATATGTGCCGTCAAGCAGATACAGCTCGGCATTATCCACATCCACAGCTTCGGAGCGCAATACTGGACCAATTAGTGCTTCGCTGCCCAGTTCCCTTCGCGGTTTTGACTCGTTCACTGGTCTGCCGCCTAGAAAGTCGTTGAAGCTGGGCATCATAAAAACCTGCGCCGCCCTCAACTTAACCCCGTAATGCTTTTGGAGTGTTTCTTCAACGGTGCCTTCAATTTTTACCCCGTGTTTTTGTAGCAGAATTTTGGCTAAGGCTTTGGGGTTGACGTCTGCTTTCATCCACACTTGCCTGTTCAGCTTGAAGCCTGCTGGGTCGCGGAAAACCACCACAGGATGCAGATGCCCCATAACCAGCGTTTTGCAGCCTAAAACCACAGGAGAAGGCCACTTGTGCCCATGAAACAACCCCACATCACCCACGACCACGCCTGAGGCAGGGTGCATTTTCACGTTTTCAGGCAGCATCGGCTCAAGGTTGCCGTCGTGGTTGCCCCGTACAACGCCGACTTCCGACACATGCTTGCTTATTTGGTTGAAGAATTCGGGGATTTCGCGCCACTCACCAGGCTCCCTTGCGACTACTGTGTATTTTACGTCGCCCAAAATCAGCAAAGAGTCAGGTTTGTACTTAGACAATAAACCGACAAGTTTTTCCATCAGCTTGGGCGTCTGGCTTGGCACGTGGATGCCTTTTTCTTGAAGCGCCATCTCCCAGCCCAAATGCGGGTCAGCAATAACCAAAGTCTTAGTTTTCCCAGTTTTAATCAGAGCCGCAGGGTGAGGCATCAAGAGCGTTAACATTATCTTTCCTTATTTCGGTTTTACCAAACTCAGGATAAGCTTGTGTATCTCCTTGTTGCCTGAAGCCACGAACTTGAGTGTCTGCTTGGGGTCCAACGCCACATCAACAAAGCTGCCGTCAGGCGCCGTAATTATTCCACCAGCCTCTTTGAGTATGAGAAAACCAGCAGCCACATCGGTTGTCCGCAACTTCCCCCGAATATCCACAAACGCATCCGTCAAACCCTCCGCAACATAGCAAAGCTCCAAGGCGTTGGCGCCAAAATGTCGGATATGCTTGGTGTGGGCTATTAAATCCGTCAGCTGAGGTGCTAACTCTGCCACTTTGTAGGTGTTCAAGTCCAAGCCTACGACAGCATCCTGCAAAGACGCAATGGTGGATGTCGCAATTTTTTGTCCGTTGCGAAAAGC
>CALMWK010000050.1 GCA_937873375.1 Candidatus Bathyarchaeota archaeon | reverse complement strand
TTCTGCGACGGCCACCATAGGCGAAATAGCCATAATCCTGTTAGCGTCACAAACCGCAGACAACACAGCGCTTTTTACAGTAATTTTCAGCATGTGCTTTGCAAACATTATTGCCTTTGCAGGTTCTTGGCAGCTGCATTCGTATCGCAGAAGAAGCTTCCAAGACATTACTAAGCGTAAAGAGTTGCAGGAAGCACTTGAGAAGTATACCCAGCATTTGGAGGAGCTTGTGGCAGAGCGCACAGAAAAACTAAAGACCAGTGAGCAGTTGGCTGCCATCGGTGCAACAGCAGGCATGGTGGGTCACGATATTCGTAATCCTTTGACCGCTATTACGGGCGCTGTTTACTTGGCAAAAAAGGACCTGACACATATACCCGCCAGTGAAGCTAGGGAGCGGTTAAAGAAGAACTTGGATTTGATTGGAGATGAAACGGTCTACGTGAATAAGATAGTTGCTGACCTTCAAGATTACGCGAGACCGTTGGATCCAGAATTTAAAGAACTGGATGTGGAGCAAGCAATTCGCTTGGCATCATCAGGCTTGGGGCCTTTAAGTGGCATTACTGTAGAATATCAAATAGACGCCACCTTTCCAAAATTGAGAACAGACCCAGCTTTCATGCAGAGAATTGTGAGGAATTTATTTACTAACGCAGTGCAGGCTATGCCAAACGGTGGAAAACTCACCATAACCGCAACCTCCAAAGACGGCAAAGCCCTCATAAGCGTCGAAGACACAGGCGAAGGCATACCTAAAGAAGTCAGAAGCAAACTGTTCACGCCATTAATCACAACAAAAGCTAAAGGTCAAGGCTTCGGCCTAGCAGTGGTCAAAAGGTTAACTGAAGCACTTGGCGGCACAATTTCAGTTGAAAGTGAGATTGGAAAAGGAACCAAGTTCACAGTTGAGCTGCCTCTATCGAGGTAATCCGCTTTCATTTTAGTTTAAAATCAAAGTGGTGGACCGAGCGGGATTTGAACCCGCGGCTTCCGCGTTGCGAACGCGGCGATCATACCAGACTGATCTACCGGCCCATCTACTTGTTTCTTTTTGAATAGACGCGTACAGTGAAAATAAAGGGTTGCGGTTATAAGCGTTGCTTAGTGGATGTTGATGAAGATTTTCTTGCCGTCCAGCTCTGACTCATGCCAATCTGCGTCAACTTCAGTTTTTGCGTTGTGGATGTAGACTTTTTTGGTGCGCACCAACCCCGCCATCTCTTCAAGGTACGGCTCCAGCAAAGGCACACTTTCAGCGTCTATTTCAGCTATATGTACCGCATCTAAGACATCGGTGGGCATATAGCCTAGTTCTTTGCGGAGGGCTTGCACGCGTCGA
Source organism: Candidatus Bathyarchaeota archaeon (assembly GCA_937873375.1). GTDB lineage: Archaea > Thermoproteota > Bathyarchaeia > Bathyarchaeales > Bathycorpusculaceae > JADGNF01. The sequence goes on along the minus strand of CALMWK010000050.1, from coordinate 2,415 downwards.
GCTAAGTCACGCATGATACCTTCGCCAAGCAGTTTGTCGTCACGTTGCCCGCTGATGGTGACGGTTACGTCTGCTTCAACTGCAGAAACCCAACTGCCATCTGTTACCTTTTCAGGAGCCTGCGTTGCGTACTTTGCAGTTTTGATGTTTGTCATCTCCAAGAACAACATTTCAACGCTTTGTAGTGCTTTGGTTACGTTTTCTGGGGCTGAGACTATGACGGCGCCTAGTGGCCAGCGACGCTTGAGCTTAGCGGATTGCCTCGCAGCGTTAACTAGCGAAACGCATTTGAACAGTATGTCAAAGGTTTCTTCAACATCCTTGTTTTGCAGTTTCGCGTTTGGTTCAGGCCACTGCTCAAAGTTCACTGATTCGGGCAGTGTCTGGTCGAGTTTGCGGTACACGTTTTGGTACAGTGCCTCGCTGATGTGCGGTGTAACTGGGTTAAAGAGCAACGTGATAGTTTTGAGCGCATAGTGAAGCACTGCGTAAATTGCCTGTCGGCGTTGTCTTGTTTCGGGGTCGTCGGTCCAGAGTTCTTTACGTATCATGGGCACGTAGAGCCTGCTCAAGGTTTCAATGACAAAATCTTCTAAGATTGCTACGGCTGCGTTGAATTGGCACGTTTCCAGCTTCTGCGTATACTCTTCAATTTTCGCTTGCAGTTTGGAGAGGAGCCAGCGGTCAGGGCTTTCCAGCAGGTCTTCTTTGAGTGCCCAATCTATGGTGAATTTCTGGGGCGCAAACTCGTCAAACTCTGAGTTCTGTAGGAAAAACCTGCTCAGGTGATACAGCGTAGAGAGAACTTGGTAGGTTCTGCGGCTCAGTTCCTGCAAATCAAAGTTCATGAAGTCTATAGGCGCGCATTTGCGCATCATGTAGAATCTGCTCAGGTCTGCGCTGGTTGTTTGGAGGAGCTTGTTGGTTTCGATGACGTTGCCTACGCTTTTGCTCATTTTTCTGCCTTTTGAGTCCTGCGTTAAGCCTTGGAACAGGAATGCCTTGTAGGGGCTTTCAGCTTTGCCCGTCAAGATGACGTATTCTAGCAGGAGCGAGTTTGCCCAGCCGCGGGTCTGGTCAATTCCCTCAGTGAGAAAGGCAGCGGGTACGTACTTCTCAAATTCTTCATCCGTGAACCGCGCGAAAGGTGAAGCACCGCTGTTATGCCAAGTGTCCAGCACGTAGTCTTCTCTACGCATAACGCCCCCACATTTTGGGCATTTGAGGGTGACGCGGTCAACCCATGGCTTGTGCAACTCAAAGTTCTCAGGAACCTTCTCCTGCGCATCCTGCAACAGTTCAGCTTTGCTGCCGACGACTCGTTTGTTTCCGCATTTGTCGCATGCCCAAACTGGTAGGGGTGTTCCCCAGACTCGTTCGCGGCTGATGCACCATGGCTTACCCTCTTTGAGGAAGGCTACAAAGCGGTTTTTTGGTTCGTCAAAGAAGTATTCGATTTTTTCTGCGGCTGCCAAGACTTTGCTGTTTATTTTGTCCGTGCGCAAGAAGTATTCTTTTCTTGCAATCCAAACGAGTTTGTGGTGGCTACGCCAGCAGGTGGGATATTCATGTTTGGTTCGTCCAATTTTAACCAGAGCGTTTCGGTTACGCAGTTCCTCTACTACCAGTTTATCAGCGGCTCGTGCGAAAACTCCACTGAATGTGCCTGCGTCTTTTGTGAAGTTGACTTCATCATCATAAGGCGCAAAGATAGGTACACCACGCCTCTGAGCTGCCCAAAAGTCGTCTTCACCGTTACCTGGCGATAAGTGAACAACACCCGTTGCAGTATTAACATCAACAAAGTCTTCGCCGATGACGCTGTGCACAAGAGGATGTTTGGTTTCCAGTTCGGCTTGTTTGGGAATTATATCCTTTAGCGGGTACTCGTATTTTGTGCCTTCAAGGGTTTTACCTTGTACAGTTTCGGTGATTGTGAACCTTGTTATTTCGAGTTCTTTCATAACAGGCTCGACGCGCTCTTTAACCATTATCCAGGTTTCGTCGCCGACTTTGACTTTGACGTATTCAGCTTTGGGTTGCACTGCGAGCATGGTGTCGGTGATTACTGTGAAGGGCATGGTTGTCCAAACTAGGAAAAACTCGTTTTTGGTGCCGACTACTTTGAATTTGAAGTAGAGTGAGGGGTCTTCAACTTCTTTGTAGCTGCCTTCGTAGCCGACTTCGGCGCTGCTCAAAGATGTTTGGCACCCTGGGCAGTACGCTACAACGTAGTGTCCTTCTTCGAGCAGGTTTTGGTCCCATGCGCGTTTGAGGATTTGCCATTCGCGCTCGATGTATTCGTCTTTGTAGGTCCAGTAAGCTTTTTCCTGATTAATAGCGATGCCCAATCGGGCGTCGGCTTCCAGCCACATCTGGTGGTACCGCATGATGGCTTTTTTGCATTCTTCTATG
>CALMWK010000049.1 GCA_937873375.1 Candidatus Bathyarchaeota archaeon | reverse complement strand
GGGTATTTCCCCATGTTCATCCCTGAAGGCTTCCTCAAGAAAGAGTCAGAGCATTTTGAAGGTTTTATTCCTGAAGTGGCTTGGGTAACCCACGGTGGGGACACTCCGCTGGAAGAGAAACTTGCTGTGAGGCCAACTTCTGAAACGATAATGTATGCTACGTTTGCCAAGTGGATTCGTAGCTGGAGAGACCTGCCACTTAAGATTAATCAGTGGTGCAACATTGTTCGGTGGGAAACAAAAGCCACCAAACTGTTCCTGCGAACCCGTGAGTTCCTTTGGCAAGAAGGACACACCGCCCACGCAACCAGCGAAGAAGCTGAAAAAGAAGTCATGTACATTCTCGGCGAATACAGAGACATCATGGAGAATTACCTTGCGATTCCGGTGCTTGTCGGCGTGAAAAGTGACAGCGAAAAGTTCGCGGGCGCTCTTTATACCACAGCCTTAGAAGCCATAATGCCCGATGGAAAAGCTTTGCAGATGGGCACTTCGCATAATCTTGGTCAAAACTTCGCTAAAGTGTTCGATATAAAATTCATCGGAGAAGACGAAAAAGACCATCAGGTTTGGCAAACTTCTTGGGGCATTACTACGAGGCTTATAGGCGCTGTTGTTATGGTTCACGGCGACGACAAAGGCTTGGTGTTGCCTCCGAAAATCGCTCCCGTTCAGGTAGTAGTAGTGCCGATACCTTACAAAGGTGCAGACCCCGCCGCGATAGCCGCCAAAGCCAAAGAAGTCGCAGACAAACTCCAAGCGAAAGGCATAGCGGTTGTTTTGGATGACCGCAACGAGTACACGCCCGGCTGGAAATTTAACCAGTGGGAACTCAAAGGCGTACCAGTGCGAATCGAAATTGGTCCCAGAGACCTAAAACAGCAACAAGTCACCATTGCCAGACGTGACACCTACCAGAAAACCGCCGTAAAAGAAGAAGACGTGCTCATCACAGTGGAGAACCTTTTCCAAGAAATCCAGAGTAACATGTTCGCTAAAGCCAAAGCCACTTTAGCCGAAAAAACCACCTCAGTGCAGAACTACGATGAATTCAAAAAAGTCGTCGCGGACAAAGGCGGCTTCCTGAAGGCATCTTGGTGTGGCAACGCGGACTGCGAAGCAAAAATTAAAGATGAAACAGGAGCCACCATCAGGGTCAGACCCTTCGAGAAGGAAGAGCCCTCTGCCAACTGCGTTTGCTGCGGACAGAAAGCTAAGGAAATTGTGTACTTCGCTCGCTCATACTAAACGGCACCACAAATTAAGATAGTTTTATGTGCCTGTCGAGTTGAGCGGCAACTTCCCCCAACCCTACTCTTTCTAATGTTTGCTTTCTGGGTACGCCCCTCTCGTCCCAACCCCTTTTCACATAATAATCCTGTAGCATCGCATCATATTTTGCTCTGTCCAGTTTTGCACCCTTAAACGCGCCTTCGGTTAAGGGTTCTGTGAACCAGCGCGCAGGCGGAACATCTCTCTCCTTTGTCCAGTTTCCTTTGTACTCGCGAATCCAGAAAGCCCGAACAAGATTAAACACGCGCTCAGCAACCAAGTCCAAGGCGTCCCACGAAAATTCCATTCCAGTTGCGGCGTGAAGGTATTTTAGGTACCAATTTCGGTCTAACCCAATGTTTACGAGGGGAAAACGGCACACTCCAAGGCACTCAAAGATTCCTCGTGTGTGCTGGTGCTCTATGACTTTGGCTGCTTTTTCTTCACCGTACCCTTCGCGGTCATGCTGAACCTCCCACCCCAGAACAAACGCATCCTTGTGGTGCGCTCCGATGGGGCTGGTGCCGTAAGCCAAAGCCATACCAGGTACAGTGCGGCAGTCGTAGGCGCTTATTTCTAAGCCTTTGACGTGCATCGCCCACCCAGCTGAATCGCCTCCTATTTTGGCGGCGGCAACGCGGACGCCTTCAGCGAGAACATCGCCTATTCCGCGTCTGAGGGCTATGTCTTCCGTGAGTTTTTTCGCATCCACAAAGTCTCCCCACGAAACCTTTTCGCTAATTAGGTGTTTCTCTGAGGCTTCCATGGCGAAGCCAAGCGCGCTCCCCAAAGATATAGCGTCTAAGCCCAATTCGTCTGCCATACGGTTCAAAACAGACACCTGAGCGAGGTCGCCTAAGCCTATGTTGCTGCCCAGCATAGCCACGTTCTCGTAGTCCAACTCAGACGGCTTGCCTTCGGAATCTTTGACTACGTTGCCGCAGGTCATGTTGCAGTTTGGGCAGCCCCTGTTAGCGACTTTGATTTCTTCCGCGGCGAAACCACCTATCTTCTCTGCTTCGGAGAATACGCCTTCGCGGTAGTTGCGTGTGGGGAGAACACTGTTCTGGTTTGTCCACTCTGTTGTGCTCAGGGTTCCTTGGCGTTTCCAGAAAGCGTAGTTACTTTTACCCAAAATTTCCCTGAAACTTTCCACGCCCTGTTCTTTCAGTTTTTCTGGGTAAGCCGCAGGTATAACACCTGAGCCCTCAAACACTACGGCTTTGAGGTTCTTGGAGCCCATGACTGCGCCCATGCCGGGTCTGCCACCTGCTCGCCCCTCTTGAGATACGACGCACGCGAACTTGACAAGGTTCTCTCCGCCTTGACCTATGGAGACTATGCCTGCGGCGCGCCCGTAAATCTTCCTCAGTTTTGCTTCGGCTTCGAAGCTGTTCAAGCCCCAGTAGTCTTTTGCGTCTATGAATTCTACGGTTTTGTCTTTAACGTGTAGGATGACTGGGTTCTCAGCTTTTCCCTCTATGACTAAGGCGTCGTAGCCTGCTTTGCGCATGTGAACGGCTGCGTAGGTGCCGATGTTTCCGTCTCCGTAGCCGCCTGTTAGGGGACTTTTGGATGCGACGACGAGTTTGCCGCTGTTAGGCAACGCAAACCCCGTTAAAGGACCCGCTGCGAAGATGAGTTTGTTCTCAGGCGACAGGGGGTCAGTTCCAGCGGTTAGCGTATCCCATAGGATTTTGGCTGCGAAGCCTCTGCCGCCCATAAACTTGGCTGCAAACGCCGCATCGTAAGCTTTTACAGCGGATTTTTTCTTGCTGAGGTTTACGCAAAGAAAATAGCCGTTCCAACCAAACACGTCATGTTCTCCTATCAAAACTTTCAGGATACTAATGCAGGCTTGCAGATAAAAGTTTACTGAATGGATGCGGCGCCATTTTTTTCTGTTTTTAAGCTTAATAGCTGATTCTGGGTAGGGCTTTATTTAGTAAACTTTATTTTCCGAGTAGTGTACTTGTGCCTTCTTAAGGGATTAAAGCTTTGGGGCGCATCAAAGTCACCAACCGTGCAAAGTCCGTTGAATACGCCATACGGGACATAGTAGGTTACACTGAGCAGTTGGTGAAAGACGGCAAAAAAATCTATTACTTAAACATCGGAGACCCTGCGGCTTTCGACTTCCACACTCCGCCACACATCAAAGAGGCTCTCTGCAAAGCCGTCCAAGAGAACGATAATCATTATTCCCCTTCAGAGGGCACCCCTGAACTCAGACAGGCTATTGTCAAAAAAGAGAAACGCGTCAACGGCGTGGGCATTTTAGCTGATGATGTTTTAGTTACTTCAGGTGTCTCGGAGGGCATTGAGATGTTGTTGGCTGCCCTTGTGGAGAAAGGTGACGAGATTCTGTTTCCCGGTCCTACTTATCCGCCGTACATCTCTTACACAAAGTTCTTTGACGGCGTGCCTGTTGCGTACAAAACCATCGAGGAAGACCGCTGGCAGCCAGATGTTGACGACTTGCGAAGTAAGATTACGAAGAAGACTCGCGCGATTGTGATTACTAACCCGAATAATCCTACGGGTGCGCTTTACAGCAAGAAAGTCGTCAAAGAGATGGTGGACATAGCAGGCGAACATGACCTCTTAGTTGTGTCTGATGAGATTTACGACCAATTAGCGTACTCGGAGGATTTTGCCAGCACCGCTTACTTAGCCAAGGATATTCCTGTGGTTGGGTTGAATGGCTTCTCAAAAACTTATTTGATGACTGGGTGGCGACTTGGGTACGCCTACTTCAAAGCTGAAGGTGACCAGCTTGAGGAACTAAAGCAGTCCATTCTGAAAGAGTGCCGCATACGCTTGTGCGCAAACACGCCCGTTCAGAGGGCGGCAACAGCTGCACTGGAAGGTCCGCAAGACCACATCCAAGTCATGGTGGAGAAGCTCAAACAAAGACGGGATTACGCGTGGAAACGGTTGAATGAAATTGAGGGAATCAGCTGCACCAAACCTGAAGGCGCGTTTTATTCTTTCCCGAAAATCCACGGGGTAGGTTCACGTTGGAAGACTGACTTAGACTTCGTTGTAGAACTGCTAAGAGCGACGGGTGTGCTTTTAGTTAATGGTTCAGGGTTTGACCCAATCTACGGCGATGGACATGCCCGATTGGTTTTCCTCCCGCCGATAGAAACACTGAAACAGGCTTTCGATGCGTTAGAAGAGTTCATGAAAAAGAAGAAAAAAGGCTCAACTTAAGCCGCTAAATTGGTACCCCTTCTTTGGGGTCATTCACAATTTTCTTGAATTCAACCATCAACTTCTTGGTCACTGGACCTGCGGTTCCGTTGCCTATTTGTCGCCAGTTGACTTGCCTGATGGGCACGATTTCTGCGGCGGTTCCTGTGAAGAACAATTCGTCCGCGTTGAACAGCTGGAAGGGCGTGATGTTGGTTATGGTGATGTCGTAGCCGAGTTTCTTCGCTAGAGCCGTTGCTGATTTGGCGGTTATTCCCTCAAGTGCTCCTGTGGAAGTTGGCGGTGTGGTGATTTTGCCGTTTTTGACTACGAATATGTTTTCGCCTACGCCTTCAGCTACGCAGCCGTTTTTGTCAAGGCATATGGCTTCGTCGGCGCCGCTCATGTTGGCTTCTATTTTTGCCATGACGCTGTTGAGGTAGTTGAGTGATTTTATTTCGTGTGATGTGCCGTCTACTGGGTCTCTTCTTACCCATGAAACTATGGTGGTGATTCCTTTGGTTTTTGCTTCGCCGTCGTGCAGTACGATGTGGTCGGTTATGATGATTACTGTGGCAGTGGCGCATTTTCTGGGGTCCAGACCTAAATCGCCTACGCCCCGTGTGACTACCAAGCGTATGTAGGCGTCTTTGAGTTTGTTCTTTCTTAGGGTTCCCAGAACTGCTTCTACCATTTGTTCTTGGGTGAGGGGAATTTTTAGCATCATAGCGTGGGCTGAATCGTAAAGTCTTGCTACGTGTTCTTTGAGTTTGAAAACTACTCCGCCGTAAGCACGGATGCCTTCGAAAACGCCGTCTCCGTACAAGAAGCCATGGTCGTACACGCTGATTTTTGCCTGTGATTTGGGGTAGTACTTTCCGTCTATGTAGATTTCTACATCTTTGTCCATAGTTTTCCCTCTAACTTTGGTTTGTCATATTGCGCTATGGTTTGATATAGCTTTTGTAAATGAACTATATTATTCACTTGTTACCCATGGAATTGTGGTCTCTTGCTAAGACTCCGCGGTAGTGGAAGAGGTTTGAAAGGTTTGCCTGCGATTTTCGGTGTGATTTTAGTCAGTAACTCATCTGTTGTCATGTTTTGCTGTGAACCTTTAAGTTCGCGGTCTCTCACAGATAGCATTCCTGATTCTACCTCTTTTTCGCCTATGACAACGACGTATGGTACCCATTCCTGTTCGGCTTCGCGGATTTTCTTCTGCAACGTTGAAGCGCTGTCGTCGATATCAACACGGATGTTGTTGCCTTCGATTTTTACTGCGATTTCCTCCACTTTGTCCATGTACTTGTCCGAGATGGGAATCAGACGAACTTGCGTGGGTGACAGCCACAGCGGAAGCATGGGTGCTTTGCCTGCCATTTGGTCGCGGTAAGCTTTCTCCAGCAGAGCGTAGATGTCTCGTTCTATGGCGCCGCTGGGTGAGCAGTGTAGAATGAGCGGGTACTGTTTTTCGCCTTTCTCGTCAACATACGTTATCTCGTAGCGTTTCGCATTTTCCACATCTATCTGGTCTGTGGAAAGTGCTGCGGCTTTGTCTTGGTTGTCCACGAAGTTCAGGTCCCACTTGAGTATGAAGTAGAAGAACCTCTCGTTCCAAACTTCAGCCAGCATGGGTTTGCCAAAAGTTGTTGCCAACTCGGCTATGAAGGCTTTGTTTTCGTCGTAGAAGCCCTTGGTGAAGCGCATGGCTATCTCGTAATCGTCTTTTGTTAAGCCTATGTTGCTTAGGACTTCGATGCACATGTTAAAACGCGTCAAGAATTCTTTTTTTGCCTGCTCCACGTCTGTGCAGAAGGCATGGCAGTCAGGCATAGTGAACGCACGCAACCGCTTTAGTCCAACGACTTCGCCGCTTTTTTCGCGCCTAAAACTGTAACGTGTCAACTCGTAGAGTTTGATGGGCATCTGTTTGTAGCTGAATTGTGCGTCGTGAGCCATGAGGAACTGGCCAAAACACGCGGCAAACCTAAGGAAGAGTTCTTTGTCTTCGGATTTGAGGACGTATTGGCGGGCTGGGAAACGGTTCAGGTAGCTTTTCAGGCTGGGGTGGTTGAAGTCGTACATGATGGGTGTTTCCACTTCCATGGCGCCGTACTGGTTCATCCTCAAGTTGACGTACTGTTCCAGCAACGATTTTATCATGCGCCCTTTGGGGTACCAGCGGATGTTGCCGGGGTCACTGCCACTTTCGTAGTCCGCAATTTCCAGCCTCTTCATCAAGGGCACATGCGGAGGCATTTGACTTACTGCGCGCGCTTTCTTTATCTCGTACTGTGAAAATTTCTGGAGGTTGCCGTGTCCTTTGAACTTGAAGTCTTCCACGGGCACCAACGAGCCGTCGGGCAGGATGACGTGCCAGAAGGACTGCATTTTGTCCTCAGCTTTCAGGGCTGCGGAAACAGGTTCCTCTTTCTTTTCTTCGCCTTCCGCTTTAGCTTCAGCTGCGGCTGCTGCGTAGGAGCGGGCTTGTTCTGCCAACGGGTGACCTTTAATTGATATGGTGAATTGCTTGTTCCAGCCAAATGGTGCACGGTATGTTTCGATGCCTTTCTCTTTCGCGTAGACTTCCATCGATTTTATGAGGTTCAGCGCTTCGGAGGGGCTTGCTAAGCCGCTGCTCAGGTGAGCGAAGGGGTAAATCAGAATTCGGTTAACTTTGAGTTTTCCAAGAAACGCCCGTGTGTCGTTTATGGCTTTCTCCACCAGCGCTTGTGTGTCGCCTGCTTCGATGGCGGTGAACAAAACCAAAACTTCTTCGACGCGGTTCTCTTTTTTCTCGGCTTCTTCAGCTATCTGGATTTCTTTCTCAACAGGCTGATAAACAATAAAGTTAGAATGTAACTGCAGTATCCGCATGAGTTTTCACGCTCTTATGCGCCGTAACGCCACTTTTCAAGAGTCTTATCTTTTTTGTTCTTCTTCTTGAATTCCTTATAGTGCTCCTTGCATAGGTAAGCACGTTTCTCGCTGCTGTTAACGTTTAAGCCTGCAGCTTTGGCTTTGTCAGTTGGAATTGACCGTTCTGCTTCTCTACTGCAGCCAGATACGCTGCATTTTACGCCTTTATCTATTCGACCCACAGTTGGTGCCTCACATGAAGTATTTATGCACTACAATACGCATCATGGCTTTATTTCTTTTTCATAAATAGTGTGTGCCCTTTGATAGATATCCTCTTTATCACCTAAAACTGTTGAACCCACACTTTCCACAACCGACGAAGCGGCAGCAGACCCAACACACGCACACCACACAGCATCTTTTTGTCGGTTGTACTCGGTTAGGAAGGCGCCAATGAAAACGTCGCCCGCACCTGTCGGGTCAACATATTTTCGGCAGATACACGCTGGAATCTTGTGCAGCGCTCCCTCGGCGGACAGCACCGCGCCTTTTGCGCCCATGGTGACAAGGACAATTTTTACTCCGAAGTCGTGAACAGCCTTCACAGCCGCGTTAAGGTCAGATAGCCCTGTTGTTGCCTGAATTTCTTCTGAGGAGGACTTGTAAATGTCAACAAGACCGAGCAGGCGCTTTTCAGCCTTGAAGCGGAAAGTGACGTTTCCCGCGTCGTCAAAGCTTCGCAGCATACCCTGAGGGTCCAGAGCCAAAACCTCGCCGCGCCCTCTTAGGTGTTCAACTACTTCGTAGGGGATTTCTCCAGCGATGGGCGCTACATGAACCGCCTTAGCATGCAGAGACCGTGGTATGTCGTCTAAAGTGATGGCTGGAGCCTTATTCTTCAAACGCAGCGTTCTGGAAGACAAGTCAGAGTTGTACTCAAGTTCAAAACGAGTTGTCAGTTCACCCGCAACCTTAACAACACCCGACACGTCGACGCCTTCCTGTCGAAGTCGCTGCAGGTAAACCTCAGGGAAATCCTCGCCAACCTTAGAGATAACCGCGGTGGTGCCGCCCAAAAGCTTAGTCGTCAACGAAGCATAAGCCACAGACCCACCCATAACCACGAAAGGTACAGCCCTGCTTGGCAGCCTGATGGAATCTATTGAGAAATGTCCGACCACGGCAACATCTGCATTCTGCTGAGCCATCATTCCACAAAACACCTAACAGTTAACTCATATATAGAAATAATCTTCGCTAAAACTAAAAATAAAACAAAAAGCCAAACAAATTCTCTTAAGGTCTAACTCGCACTTCAATCTTTAACATAAGGGAGACAATAGCAGCTAAATCGTCGTCATATTTGGTGTCTATTAGTAATTGTATGCAGTTACCTATAGGGGGCAGGTTGAAAATAGAAAAAAAGGGTAGGGGGAGGGGGTAGCAGAAACGTAGGGTACCCTACTAAGGGTCAAGTTCCGTTTTCAAATAATACGCTTTAGTCTGCTTCGAGCACAACACACCTCTGTTTTGTTGACGGTCACAAAGATAATATGCAAGGAAAACAGATTGCTATTGAACGCGCGACTATTTGTCCAGTTGCCCAATGCGTTGGGCGCTGAAATTTATGGAGCTTGTGTAAGATGAGTTTGATACCTGACGACAAAAAAGAAGCCATCAAAACCGAGTTTAAAGAAAAACTCCAAGACCCCGTGAAACTCGTCATGTTCACTCAAGAAATCGAATGCAAATTCTGCTCCGACACCCGACAACTCGTCCAAGAAATGGCGACCCTAACCGACAAAATCACCGCTGAAGTCTACGATTTTGTGGCTGACGCGGACAAAGCAAAACAGTACGGCATAGACAAAATCCCCGCGGTGGCAGTTATAGGCAAAAAAGACTACGGCGTGAGAATCTACGGCATACCCTACGGATACGAACTGCAAACCCTCATAGAAGCCATAACCACTGTTTCACAAGGCAAAACAGATTTGACAGATAAAACCAAAGACATACTTGTAGACATCAGAGCACCCGTCCACATCCAAGTCTTCGTAACCCTAACATGCCCTCACTGCCCAGTTGCAGCCGCCATCGCCCACAAACTCGCTGTAGAAAGCGACATGATAAAAGCCGACGTAATTGACAGCACAGAATTCCCCCAACTAGCCCAAAAATACAACGTCATAGGAGTCCCCAAAGTAATCATAAACGAAAAAGTCGAATTCGTAGGCGCATTCAACGAAGACCTGTTCGCGGAACACGCACTACTAGGCGCATACCAAACCTAGAAAACAATTCTAAAAATGGAAAATAACAAAAGTGATGGATTGAGGTTGAGCAACCTCAGGCACTTTTCTGTTTAGTGCCCTCCGCAGCAACAACCACCAGAATGACCCGCACTCTTCACAAACTTCGCTGGATTCTTGTCAAACGTTGATTTGCAAGAGGCAGCGCAGAAGTAGTAGGTTTTGTCTTGGTAGTCACTCTTGAACTTCGCGGTTTTCTCATCAACCGTCATGCCGCAAACTGGATCTTTCGCCATACAATTTTCACCTCCTCATGTACTCTGTGTTCTCAAGCGTTAAACTTTTCGAACTTTAACTTAGCAAACTTCAGCAAAGCCGAGTTGCTAACCACCGTCAAGGAACTTATCGCCATTGCTCCAGCCGCATACATCGGGTTCAGCAATCCTGCAGCTGCTATGGGAATCATGATTGCGTTGTAGATGAACGCCCAGAATATGTTCGTGTTAATCTTCCGCATAGTCCGCTTACTCAGTTCTACGCCAAGCGCCACATCGCGTAAGTCATCTTTGATGAGTACTATGCCGCCTGTTTCCTTAGCAATGTCGGTGCCGCTGCCAATTGCAATGCCTATGTCTGCCTGCGCCAAAGCAGGAGCATCATTGATTCCGTCACCCACCATGGCTACAACTTTGCCTTCAGCTTGCAGTTTTTTGATGGCGTCCACTTTCTGCCACGGCAACACATTCGCAATGACCTTTGTTATTCCTAATTGTTTAGCTATGGCTTGCGCAGTTTTCTCGTTGTCACCAGTCAGCATCGCAACTTCCAACTTCATACTCTTCAACTGCTGAATGGCTTCGGCAGCACTCTCTTTAGCAGTATCCATCGCAGCGACCACACCTGCAGCTTCGCCATCGACAGCCAGTATCATGGCGGTTTTTCCATGCTCCTCCAACGACACCAAATCATTTTCTAGCGTAACTATCGAAACGCTTTCTTCTTGCATGAGCGTGCGGTTACCAAGCAGCACTTTTCTGCCTTTCACCCTGCATTTTACTCCACGCCCAGGCACAGCTTCAAACGCCTCAGCATCAACTAGCTTCACTTCCGCTGTCTTGGCTCGGTTCACAATTGCCTCTGCCAACGGATGCTCAGAGCTTTTCTCAGCCGACCCCGCAAACATCAGCACATCTTTTTCCGTGAAACCGCCGTAGGTTTTTACGTCAGTTACTGATGGTTCACCCTTCGTTAATGTTCCTGTTTTATCGAAGACTACTGTGCTAAGTTTCCTCGCTTTCTCAACGTATTCCCCGCTTCTCAGCAGCACACCATACTCTGCACCTTTACCAACACCTGCCAGAATAGCCGTTGGTGTAGCAATGCCCAAGGCACATGGGCAAGCAATCAGAAGCACGGCAAGCAAAGCAAAGAACGCTGCGGAAAAGCCGCTTGTCAGATACCAAAACGCGAACGAAACTGCTGCAACGCTGAACACTATGGGAACAAACCAAGCGACCACGCGGTCAGCGAATTTTTGAACAGGAGCACTTGTTGCTTGCGCTTCCTCAACCAAATGCACAATCTGGGCGAGTGCTGTGTCTTCGCCGACTTTTGTGGCTCTGAATTTCAGAAGTCCAGTTTTGTTTATGGTTGCGCCTATAACTTCGCTGCCCACATTCTTCTCCACTGGTATGCTTTCGCCTGTGAGCAGTTTTTCATCAACAGAAGAGTATCCGTCTGTGACGACGCCATCGGTTGGGATTTTCTCTCCTGGCTTCACAATGATTATATCGTCCACTTGTAATTCGTCTGCTGAAACTTCAACCTCTTCGCCATCTCTGATGACTGTGGCGGTTGTGGGTCTGAGCTCAAGCAGCTTTCTTATGGATGCTGCTGACCTGCGCCGAATAGTTTCTTCGATGTATTTGCCAAGCAGAACGAAAGCCAAGATTCCAATGGCTATCTCCAAGTAGCCTGGTTCAGTTGCAAGTGACGGAAGGAACGCGTTGAGAGCTCCATAAATCCAGCCCGCAAGAACACCAGCGGTGACTAGTACATCCATGTTTATTTTGCGGTTCCTAAGCGAAAAGTACGCGCCCTTGATTATGCTAAACCCAGCAACCCAAACTATCGGGGTCGAAACTATGAAAATTGCCAATGCATAAACGGATAAGCTGCCAACTACTTCCAACGCCATGATTGTGGCGACAAGCCCAAAAGTTGCCAACACGCGCAGCCCCAGCGCAGCCACAACTCCAATGAGGGTTATGGTTACTCTGCGTTTCATGGCTTTGAGTTCGCGTTCAGGCGCTTCATAAACGTCGGCGCATTGTTGGCTACAGAAGTAGTACCATCGGTCGCCTATTTTGCGTTTGATGGCTGTGTCTTTGTCTACTGTCATGCCGCATACTGGGTCTCTGGCTGTTTTGCCTGGTTCATTGTTTTTGCTCTCTTTCATTTTGCTCGACATGTTACTCGGCTCTTCTGCTTGATTATTAGTTATGCGTTGGCAGGAGATATAAATGTATCTGCAAAAGATATATCTTAATTCCGTTAAGCTGTGGCAACAAGCACCTCTGTAAACGCTGCTCTTGGCTAAAAATACCTGAAGGGATTGCAGGCTGCCGCAGAGAATACAAGTTTATATGTGCCCAATAAATATATCTTGACAAGATAGGTTGCCTCGCCGTGCCGAATACAGAAATAAACGCGATAGTTTCAGACTTCTCACGCGTCTACATACTCACCATACTCTATGAAGGACCAGCACACGGCTACGAAATCATCAGCAAATTCAAAAAAGCCCTCGGCAAAGACGTAAGCCCAAGCCTCGTGTACCCCTTCCTAAAGCAGTTAGAGCAGAAAAAACTCGTCAAACACATTTTAAAACCCGTTGGCGCAAAGAAAAAGAAAATTTTTGAACTCACACCTGAAGGAAAAGACTTTGCCCAGCAGCTCTTTAAACGCTTCTCTGAGCTAATCAGCGTAGCGTTGGAGCCCAGCCTTGAGGTTTGTGCGCACTGCGGATGCAAAGTCTACGAAGGCGGCCACACAGAGAAAATCAAAGGCAAAGAACTAAAGTTCTGTTGTTGCCACTGCGCTGCCTCGTACAAGCAAAGCTTAGGCTTAACGTAAGGCTACTCTATGCGTTTTATTATGTGGTACCCAAACTGCGTCTTCACTGGAGCGGAAATTGTACCCTTCTCAAGCGCAAAAGCAGCCGTCTCAAACTCTTTGACCATTTTGCCCCTTGTGAAGGTTCCAAGGTCTCCATTTTTCTTTCCCGAGGGACAAAGAGAAACTGATTGGGCGATGACTGCGAATTTTTCGCCTTTTTCCAGTCGCGCTTTGATGTTGTTTGCTTCTGTTAGTGTTTTGACGAGTATGTGTGCACAGTGAACTTTGTCTGGCATAACCATGCATGCGTAGTTACGGTTAATAACTCTTCTTGCCACCCCAGCACCGCTTCTTTGGGTCTATTTGTTTGCTGCTTTGAGCATAACCGTTCAGGTAAACCCAGACACATATCTTCAAAACCCATGGGCAACACAGAAATATTTAGATAGCCCAAACTAATCTGATTACAGAAATGCCACCAGCTAAATTCGCTCAAAGAAAATTCGTCTCTGTCGATCCATCAAAGTGCACTGGTTGCGGAATTTGCGAGTACGCATGCAGCCAAGAGAAAGGCGAAATAGCTTCTAATCCATTGCTTTCACGAATCCGCGTTGTCCGCATGAAACCTCTGTTTAACGTTGCTTTGGCGTGCCGCGCTTGCGAAGACGCCAAATGTGTAACTGCCTGCCCAGAAAAGGCTCTATCGCAACACGAAGCTTCAGGCATCCTCATGGTAAGCGAGAAGAAATGCAAAGGCTGCGACTGGTGTGTGCAAGCGTGTCCCCATGGAGGAATAATGATCCATTCCGACACAGGCTTAGCCGTAGCGTGCGACTTGTGCGATGGCGAACCGCAATGTGTAGAGTTTTGCCCTGAAGAAGCTTTAGAGCTTGTAGCTACTGACGAAGAAGCAGAAAAACGCGTGAGCGACACAATTGCAAAGTTGCCTGAGGAAACCGAACGCATAACCAACATAGTTAAGAACAAAGACTGGAAACCAGTTTTGGCAGATGCAGAAAAACGGTCTGAAAAGGTTTCAGAAAAACTCGCCGCTCTCAGCAAGAAAGGTCAATCTAAGAAGCAGAAGTAACCGCGCAGTTGACGGAGCGAAATTCACAAAATTCCTGAGGCGTTTTGCCTCCCTTTATAGATTAATCCTTAGCTTTTACGGCTGTTTTTCTTCGAAGCCCCGCAGAAGTTGGTCTATGTCGTAGCCGTTTTTCTCTCCCATGTAGCCGCCTTCCAACACAAAAAACGTCTGCTTTTTCAAAGCGGCAATTCTTCTGCCTATTTCACGGTAGCTGTTTTCCGTTAGCCCCAATGACGCTAAGTCGCCTTGGTGTGTGTCGAAGCCTGCGGAAACTGCCACAACCTCAAATTTGCCCAAATCAACCATGCGCAACGCTTTGTCAAGTGTCTCCAAGAAAATTTTCTCGCCGCAGTCAGATTTTAAAGGAAAATTCAGGCTGTTTCCTTCGGAGCTGGCTCCTGTGCCTGGGTAATGTGGGTAACTGTGCAGTGAAACATACGTCACTTTTGGGTCGCCTTGGAAAATCTCCTGTGTCCCATTCCCATGGTGCCCATCAACATCCAAAATCAACGTAGCCTTGTCGAGTGCTTTGACGGCTATGGCGATGTTGTTTAGGTAGCAGAAGCCACGTGTGTATACGCCTAATGCTGCGCCGTTTTTTCCTGCGTGGTGTCCTGGTGGTCGCATAATTGAAAAGCCGTTGGTTTTTGCTGCGAGCAGTGCGCCTCCAGCGCTGAGCCTTGCGTATTCGTAGATGTTGTCGTATGCTGGAGTGTCTGGGTCTTCCACTAAGCCTTTTTTGAGGTTCCAGAGGTAATCTGCGTCGTGCACTCTGAGCAGGTCTTCTTCGGTTGCTGGTTGTGGTTCTATGATTTGGTAGCCTTTTTCTTTTAGGATGTCGTGTGCTTTTTTGATTCTTTGGGGTCCTTCGATGTGCCAGTTGCCGTAGTTGAGGCATTTTTCTGCGTAGACGATTTTGGTGTTCATGGTTCTGCCTCCATTATGTAGATAAGTGACGTTTTCAATTTTAAATACCATCTCATCTTAAAGGTTTAACGTAGCCAGAATACAGGTGAACATGCAGGTGCCTTCGGTTAATCCGTTTGCAGAGTTTCGGCATGAATGCGAAGCTGTGTTAGCTGACGCTGTGGCGCGTGCGCTTCCAGAAGTCAAAGTTGATACGTTTCCGCTTGGTAAGCCTTCTAATCCTTCGTTTGGGCAGTTGGCTTCTTCGCTTTGTTTTGAGTTGGCTAAGCAGCTTAAACAGAAACCTAACGATTTGACTGCGTTAGTGGTCAAAGCCATAGACACATCACGTTTTACTTTGATTGAGAAGGTTGAGTCTACAGGTGGCTACATCAACTTCCGCGTAAATTTCTCCAAATTTTCCTCTCTAACGCTGGAATCCATCAAGCAGCTGGGCGCGGAGTATGGTTTTCCCAAGACGGAAACGCCGCTCAAAATAATCGTGGAACACACCAGCGTAAACCCGCTGCACCCCATTCACATTGGACAAGCCCGAAACCCAATTTTAGGCGACTCTCTGGCGCGCATCCTCAAATTCAGAGGACATGATGTTTCTAGGCATTATTACATTGATGATGTTGGGCGGCAATCCAGCGTGATTGCTTACGGCTACGCGAAACTTGGCAAGCCAAAACCCGACGAGAAAATAGACCATTTCATCGGCAAAATCTACACAATAACAAGCTGCATAGTGGAGCTTAACCGCTTAAAACGGCAGCTTGAAGTTGCCAAGTCCGTTTCAGCCAATGAAGAAGTTGCCAAACTCAACAAGGAAATCAGCGAGTGGACAGCCATAGCTGGGGAACTGGAAGAGAAGCATCCGAAGCTGTTTGCGGCGCTTTTAGCGAAAATCGGTGAAGATGCGAATCCTGAGGAGGAAATTAACAAGCTTAACCGCGCTTACGAAGACGGCGAACCCAACGCCAAAAAACTCATCCGCGACGTGAGCGATTTGTGCCTTGAAGGTTTTAGGCAGACTGCGAAGCGCGTGGAGATTTTTTATGATTCGTGGGATTGGGAAAGCGACTTCGTTTGGAGCAGCCAAGTCTCCGATGTTCTACAGAAACTGAAGAGTACACCTTTTGTTTTCAGTGAAGGCGGAGTGTTGGAGTTTGACGCCGACAAAGTCATCCAAACTTTAGGTTTGAAGGCGAAACTGGGTCTGCGTGAGGGACAAGAGGTTCCACCGTTGACACTTGTGCGCGCGGACGGCACGACGCTTTACACGACTCGTGATGTGGCTTACACCCTGTGGAAGTTTAATCAGGCTGAGAAAGTCGTCAACGTGATTGGCATGGAGCAGTCACTGGCGCAGTTACAACTTAAAATCGCATTGTACGCTTTGGGCTATGCGAAGCAGGCAGAAAGTTTTGTGCATTTTGCTTACAATTTGGTGACTTTGCCCGGTTACAAGATGAGCAGCCGCAGAGGACACTACATCACTTTCGACGAAGTTTTGGACGAAGCCATTAAACGTGCGTACGAAGAAGTTTCGAAGCGTTCCCCATTGTTAACAGAAGAAGAAAAACAGAAAATCGCCTCTTTCGTGGGCATCGGCGCAGTGCGCTACGCATTGGTGGATGTTGACACTGGCAAACCTGTGGTTTTCACTTGGGACCGCGTGCTGAACTTTGAAACCAACAGCGCACCATACGTGCAGTACACCCATGCAAGAGCCTGCAGCATCCTGCGCAAAGCAGCCAAGACTCCTGAGAAGCCGGAGTGCAAATTTTTGGCGGAGCAGCTGGAGCACGAGCTCGTTTTGGCTTTGGCGAGTTTCCCCGACATGTTCATTGAAGCTGCTGAGTATCTCAAACCCAACATGATTGCCGACTACTCAAATGCGCTGGCAGACAAATTCAACACATTCTACAACGCGTTGCCTGTCATAAAGGCAGATTCGACTGAACTGTGCGACGCACGCTTAGCCCTAACAGACGCAATCCGAACAGTACTGAGCAACGCGCTGAACCTGATCGGGGTTGTCGCACCAGAAAAAATGTAGCCACGCTGTGTTTATCCTATTGCAACCTTTTTTCTTTCTTTTTGTGAAAGAAAACATTGGAAAAAACTGGGGCTGCGTAGGCTTTGGCTCCACCTAAAAGTGGTAGCGTAGGTTTTTCATTCTCTCTCCGAAAATCTTTCCACCCGACCAGAGCCCCAGCAAACTCTAAAACAATCCGTGGTCTACTTGCTGGTAGAATCTATATAAAAGGGGGGTATAGTTTGCAGAGAGCAACAGAGTGCCCACCATAAAATAACAAAAAATTACAGAAAAGTAATCAATTTGTTTTTACAAAGCCACGACTACGCATCTGGCTGCACAACCAAGGCACAACCAAACAGCGCCCAAACCAACCCCTTTCAGCAAAACCCAACCCGCCACACAAACCCCAAGAAGTAGATGTGTATAGCAACCAAAACTCAACTACAAACAAAACAAAAAATAAACGCGCACATAAAAAAAGGGCTACTACAAAATTTTCTTTGCCACTTTGGTTCTCAGCAAACTCAAACCCACACCCAAAAACGGCAAAGTCCAAACATCAACTGCCATGGCATAATCCAAATTACCACTCAAAAACGAATACGCCAAATAAATCACGTAATGCGCCCCAACCATAGCCAAAGACAAACCAAACCACCGCACCGAATCACCCAGATTCTTAGCAAGAAGATACGCGCCAACGCCTGCAAAAAACACTGCCAAAGACATCGTAATCATCGAACCTAAGAAACCCCACGAAGCCACATCACGCACCAAAAAACCATTCCCGATGACTTCAATCATGTCAAACCAGCGGAAAACCACGTTAAACCACAATGCACCAACATAACCCACAGCCGCTATGCCAACCCACTTCAACGCCTTAACCCTATCCGCAGAACCCCGAACCTTAAAACTTAAAACCATAAGTGCAGTGCCAGCAGAAATTGCCTGCAACAAAAACGCCACACCCAGAAAATTCAAGCCCAAACCCAACCACCACAACCCAGACGGCAGCAGCAAAATGTAGTATGTGCCTTCCAGAAAAATGGCTGCTTCCACTAACCGCTCCACCAAAGAAGACTTCACGTTACCCCCCCAAACCAGAAAACCAACCGTCAAAGCCAAAATGACCGCGGAAAAACGCGCCGCTAAACCCATCAGCGAAGCCACGAACACGCCCAGGTTTCCTGTGTAGAAGTCAGGTCTGCCCCAAATAACGTTTAGCAGGTGCTCAAAGTTTGAAGGAATCATGCAGATAATCCAGATGAGCAAAGAGCATAAGCTAGCAAAAACCCAAAGTTTTACTCCCCGCCCAAACGAAAGCAAGCTTCAGTGACCCCGTAAACGTCTCTTCTGCAATGGCAAAGTTAACTGCGCGATACTCAAACACACGTCACCTTAAAACCTTAACTCAAAACGCATCGCGACTCTAGTCTCTATACTTTTTGCAGTACTCTTCCGCTGATTGCAAAACGTCGCAAACCCGTTGAAAACGCTTTTCAGCATTGAGAGAGTTTGCGAGAACCATCACGTCGCGGGGTTTGCCGAACTTTTCGGTTTTTCCGTCTTCACGTTTTCTGGTTATTTTTATGCAGTCATCAACCATGCAGCTCAACACGCATGCGCTACAGTAAACGCACAGGTCGTCAATTATTCCAACTTCACCTGTTTTCCAGTATAACGCGTTGGTGGGGCATGCTTTTATGCACAGTTTGCATTGTACTCCAATGCAGGTGTACTTGTTGATGCTTATTTTGCCTTCTGGGAAGAGTTCTTTTACGCCTGTCGGTTCCAGAAGCTCTTGGCGTTGACTTTTCTGTGGTTTTTCTGCCTTTTCCTCGGTGCCTGAAAGCATATTGAATATGTCGATGGTTGAAGAATTTTTCTCAGGCATCAGGAATCTTCCTTTTAGGCATTTCGCTGATTTAAGTTATTAACTGTGCTGAATTATAATTACTTA
Source organism: Candidatus Bathyarchaeota archaeon (assembly GCA_937873375.1). Classification (GTDB taxonomy): domain Archaea; phylum Thermoproteota; class Bathyarchaeia; order Bathyarchaeales; family Bathycorpusculaceae; genus JADGNF01. The sequence continues at coordinate 1,690 of CALMWK010000049.1, read as the reverse complement.
TCCCAGCTAAACAGGGCAAACCATCATCAAAGCCCTTATAACTCGCTTGGAACATCATGTTTTTTGGTGAACCGTGTCATGTGTGAATTTAACGTCATCCTCAACGGAAAAACAGTCTTCAAAGATGTCGTCTACGCTAAAACCGACGAAAAAGGCAGCGTCACCGTTAAAAACGTGCTCGGCGAAACAAAACAGTTCCCAAACTGCAAAATCGTCGAAGTTGACGTGAACGCCACAAAACTTGTTCTAGTCGCAAAGTAGGCTGTTTAAAACTCTGATTTGCTCGGAGCGGTCTTTAGCCCCTTATTTAGAGCAGCCAACATGCTTCTCTGGTAGGGCAGCTACGTTTTCTCTACCTCCTATCGATTCTGCAACGAATAACTAATAGGCACCAAATATGATGCCGTGTCTGTGCTTGGTTAACAATTTTCAACCGCTCACTGGTTGGCGAGCAGCAAGTCGCAGTACCAGAAGCGTTTCTCCCTCAGCACAACTTCGCCCTTTGTGAATGTCACTGGCTTGCTGAATATGGGGCCATCGTAGACGAAAGAGTGGAATTCTCCGTTTTCGCCGCATGGGTCAATGCCTGCTGGTAGGTCGGCTAGGAATTGTTTGTTGTATTCTCTTCCCGCGAACTCTTTGCCTAAAACGTTCGAGTCAACCACGGTGATGACGGCTTTGAATCCTGCTTCTATGAAGCTGCGGGCAAGTTCGGTTGAATTCTTTTTCCAGAGCGGATAAACGCCGTGCATACCGATTTTTGCGAGCATGTCATCACGGTACTTCTTAACGTCTTCCAAGAAGATATCCCCGTACAGCACCGCGTTGACGCCGTCACTCTTGAACTTCTCAAGAATCTTGACTAAAGCCGTCTCGTAATCAACATCCAAAGCGCCTTTGTGAATAAGCATCTTCTCCAGCGGCAACCCCAACGCCTCAGCCTGCGCTTCAAGTAGCACGCGCCTCACGCCGTGTATGCTGATTCTGTCGTAATCCTGCGTCACCGTGGTGAGCAGTGCCACAACATCGTAACTTTTCGCTTTCAAAACCTCGTAAAGCGCGAAGGCGCTGTCTTTGCCTCCGCTCCAACCCACAACCAACTTCTCTTTCATGGTGGCCATCAATTATTCTGGTTCTTTTTTAAGTTTCACAGGCGGGAACGCTGTAATGTCCAAGGTCGAAGACGCAATCTTGACTTTCTCGGATTTTTGAATCTCTGCAAGAATCAATCGGCTCAACTTGTCATGCAACACACGCCTATGCCGCACCTCAGTCACGTATCGTATGTCAAATGTAATCCAGTTATCCGTCAACGTCAAGAAAATAGCAGGCTGCAACGAACGCTTCGTCAAATAATATTTCTCCTCAATCTGCGCCATATTCTTCTCAGCGTTATCCACAATCTCATTCGTCTCCCGCTTCACAATATCCAAAATCATGGCGTTTGCTGCATTCCAGTTGCTATCATACGTGATGGGCACTGAGATTTCATCCCAGATAAAATCAAAATCTCGCGTGTAATTCTGAACTACCCCCGACAAAATCACGCCGTTGGGCACAACCGTCAAACGCCCAGTTGCTTGGTCGCCAGACACCCACTCGCGTGTCTCCATCAACGTAGTATACAAAAGCCCCACGTCAATGACATCGCCAAATTTGCCACTAACTTCCACGCGGTCACCCACATGGT
>CALMWK010000048.1 GCA_937873375.1 Candidatus Bathyarchaeota archaeon | reverse complement strand
CAAAAAGTTTTGGTTTCATACTCATCGCCCTCATATTTGGATGAATAGCAAATCATCCGCAGCCGCAGTGGTTTCCAAGGCTGTGCCGAGTTTGCGATTGTAAAAAACCGTGTATGTTGCGGTTCCTTCTTCGTCTACCGCCTGGTCAGTCAGCTGCAAAACTCGCTTCGAGGCATCTGCTCCCAAGACAGCTTTGCCCCGTGTTATGGCGCCGCCAGCCTTCACCTTCACCCTGCCACCAACCAGCACAGGGCACTGTTCGCCAAGCGCAGCGCCTTTAACGGCTACGCCTATGCAGTCCTGTGCCGTAGCAGCAGAGGAAACCTTGTGGTCAGCACTCAAGTAAACAGGGTCGCCTTTCGTTACAGCAGTTGCAGCCTCAAAGGCTTCTATGATTGCGTTGGGGTCGTCTGTTTCGCCTATAGCCATCCAGCTTTTTCCCGTAAAATCCGTCATTCTTCATCATTCTCCACTTTTTTCGTTTTCGCCGAGTTCATCCTCAGCTACTCCCGGTCAACACATCGTGACTTTGCATGTTTTGAAGTTTCAGAAGCACTCTGCGCAGCTCTTGGCACATGCGTTGGGGTCCAAGGCTCCAGCTTCGTTGAACAATGGGCGCAGGCAAAACCGCCTCGATGAGGGCTACAGCTTCGTTTATCCGTATGCTGGGTTCTGAGGGTTTCTTCAAAAGACTCTCCAAGGCACTTGCGCTTGCTGGGTTCTGGTTTTGCGCTGAAGCCATGTAGTTTGGGTGAAGCCTGAGCCAATCCTGAATCTTCAACTGGTCCCACATCTTCTCTTTGGAAAAGAAAATCGCCATCGTACGCTGCACCTCAGGCTGCTCCCGCAGTTTCCCCAAAACCGCCAACACCCCACCTTCCCTGTCCAACCACACCGTGGTGAAGTGCTCAGGCAAAAACGCCGCCGCGTCCTGTTGGAAGCCAAGGATGTACTCGCCTGCAATTATGGGCTCCACTGAGTTTTGAGCGTGCAGTTTCTCTAGGACTTGGACGTTAGCTTCAGGGATTCCCGGCACCGCAACCAAGCTAATCTCAGCGTTATGCAGCCCATGGGGAATTTTCCCGTTCAGGAAATCCACTGTTTCGTAGTCTGCGCCTACACTGACGTGTTGGATGAGTCCTTTTCGGATTTTCTCCGCGGTTTCCTCATCATAAACCTCTGCTTCATAGTGCAGGTTGTGTCCGTCCCAGCTGGTTTTGGTGACTTTCCCCACCGCACAGGGCACCACGACATGTTCAATGTACATGGGTGCGCCTACGAGTTTGTCTGCGAAAACTTGCAGTTCTTCAGGCGTGTAAACGTTCAAGTTCCTGCTTAAGCCTGCGGTTAAGGCTACTCCTCGGATGCGCAGAGGCTTCTCAGAAATTTTTTCTTGAATTTCGAAAGGCAAAACTGCGCGAAAGTGCTCCTGTGATGCTGAGGTGTGCTGCTGGAACCACGCTTTGGCTTTCTCCACGGTCCAGTCTTTGTTCTTCTCAAAAAGGTAACTCAAAACTTCCATGGAGTCGCTGCCTTTGGGCTTGCCGACTATGGCTTTTACGCCGTCTTTCTCGCTTAACGTGATGGTTTTCAGGGTTTCTTGTTGGGATTCTTCTGGGCTTCGGTGCCCGCTTCGGATGAATTGTTCCGTGTTTTCCCATGTCATTTTTACTTAACCTCACATAACTGACACCACCCTAATATGCTGTCGAAACTGAAAACTCGAATTGTACCGTCTGATAGTCCGTGCGCGGTGCCTTCGGGTAGTCCTGTCGGATGGTTCTTGCCCACAGGATGGTGGTTACATGCCTCGGAAACGTGTAGTGAAAGTATGGTTAAGTAATGAACAGCGAGAAATTCTCAGCGAATTAGCTAGGCGTCTGGGCACAAGTGAGAGCGACGCGTTGCGGTTGGCTTTTATGGATTACGCGAAGGAGCTGAGTTTGATGAAAGAAAGTTTGCATCGAAGAAACAACCATGACTAAAATCATAAATTTAAGTACCGTTCTGACTCTGACTGTACAAAAAAAGGTTTAATGATTCATCATCTTTAAATGTGCATAAAGCGTTTTTAGAAGAGCAGTGTGCTCTCCGCTGTTCAACTCTCCCCTAAATTGGGTGTGAAAAACCATCTGTGGTTCAAAAATGACAACCGAATCAAATAACTTCGAACAACTGCTCCTCGAGTCCATAGATGACGCTTTTCTTTCAATGGGCGAACCCGTCAAAAAGTCAATTTACTACAACATAGAACAACACTTCAAAGTATCCCGAAAAGATATACCTCAAAACCTGCCGCAGTTTCAAGAAGGGCTCGAAAGAATCTTTGGTGTAGGCGCCAGATTCTTAGAAATATTAATCATGAAAAACCTGCACGCAAAAACTGGGTGCCCACTCAAAATTGGACAAGGAAAACAGCTTGAATTCGTCAAATACGTGGAAGCTGCAAGGCGAAGTTTCACGAAAGAGTGTGATGATGCATAAACCTGTTGAAAAGCAAGGTTTGCGTTTTTGGGAGCGTTTGAAAATTAATGGTTTATGTTCACAAATGCTTTATTTCACATACACTACATTTGTTTTTAATAGGTACCTGCATAGTGAATAGTATAGTCAAAATATATGCACATTTATGCGCTCTCCCTGTACGTTATGTGGAATAAACTTGCGGAGAAAAACCAACTAAAGAATAGTGTGGGCATCGACATGAACAAAGAAAACACGGGTATTCTCAAAACAGACGAACAAGGCGGTAGCCGTAGCCTACCTTTACTACTGAAGACCTCCGCAAAATTAATTAAATCCGCCGAGCCGCGACTTTGTTTTCAAATAATGGTCGACGCCATACGAGAATACGGCTGGAGCCAGGTCGTTCTCTCAAGAAAGGTTTACCGCAAAATCTTGCTGCCTGAAGACCTAATTACCGCTGGCGTTACTGAAAAAGAAAAAGGGTTGTGGCTTAACCAGCTTTCACGAATTGATTGGACAAAATGTCTTGGAAAAGAAGATTCACGTTTTAAGCTTGGCGAATTCTATTTTTTCCCTTGGCATGACCTGTCTGTTAAGAAGAAAACATCCGATAAACCCCTGCCAACCAAATCACACTCCAAAGTGGCTGATTGGAACCCGAACAATTACCTTTGTACCCCAATTAAGCTTTCAAGTGGTCAAATCGTAGGTTCACTCAACCTTGCGTACCCTGCAGATGAAAAGCAACCAACCAGCGAATCACTTATGCCCATAGAACTATTCGTTAACATAGCTACAGCCACGATAGAAAAAGACCTGCTCAACCAGCAACTGCTTGAAGGCGAAAAACTATTCCGTCTGATGGCTGAAAATGCTCAAGACGTAATTTACCGCATCAAGCTTAAACCAAAAATGGAAGTAGAGTATGTTAGTCCCTCAATAACCCGGATTTCAGGCTATTCACCTGACGATTTTGCCGCTGACCCCGCCTTTGTCCTCAAAATTTTCCACCCCGCAGACGCAGCTGTATTTAGTCGTATTCTTGCCACTTTTGAGGCTCCTAAAGGTCCACTTGTGTTAAGGTGGATACGCAAAGACGGAGAAACCATCTGGATAGAATTAACTAACCAATTTGTCCATGACAAAGCTGGACAAGCTGTAGCCGTCGAAGGCATAGCCAGAGACATCACAGAACGTAAACTAATTGACGAAAAACTCCAATATTACGCGGAGCGCCTTGAAGAAATGGTGGACGAGCGAACCCAAAAACTCAAAGAAACTCAGGTTCAGCTACTCAAAGCTGAGCGGCTAGTTGCTATCGGTAACTTGGCAGCGATGGTTGGACATGACTTGCGCAATCCTTTAACGAGCATCATGGCTTGCACATATTACCTTGAAAAAAAATTGGGACCAACCGCAAATGACAAAATTGCCGAGATGCTTCTGCTATTAAAGAAAAACATAGCGTATTCAAACAAGATTATAACTGACCTCTTGGATTACTCTAGCGAGATAGTGCTGGAGCCAACGGAGAGAAACCCCCGATCAGCAGTTGAAGAGACGTTATCCTGCATCCAAATACCTAAAAAAATCACTTTATTGAACCTGTCTGAAAGCGAGCCGAAGATAACAATTGATCCGCAAAAGGTAAAACGTGCTTTTACGAACATAATAACTAATGCCCTAGATGCTATGCCTGACGGTGGGACTCTTCGAATCGAAAGCAAAAGAACTTCCGACAGCGTGCTTTTCGCGTTCGCTGATACAGGAACAGGAATACCCCGCGACGTAATGGAGAAGCTTGGAGGTCCTCTCTTCACAACAAAGGCGAAAGGCATGGGGTTTGGCATAGCTATTTGCAAGCGTATTGCGGAAGCTCACGGCGGCTCAATCTCCATAGAAAGCACTGTGGGTAAAGGTACTACCGTTTTTATCACGCTTCCCATTGAACCAAAAAACGAAGAAGGAGGTGAAGATGTTTGGATAAACCAGCTAGAATCCTCGTAATTGACGACGATGAAAACATAAGAAAAGTGGTTACAACAATTCTTGAAGACGAAGGCTACACCGTTGAAGTAGCTGAAACAGCCAAAGAAGGCATAAAGAAAAGCCAGAAAATCTTCTTTAATTTGGCGTTGATTGACGTTCGCTTGCCCGACATGGAGGGTGTAGAACTGTTAACAAAACTTCGAGAAACAAAACCTAAAATGCGAAAAATAATAGTCACAGGCTACCCCACACTGCAGAACGCGGTGTCAGCGGTGAACAAGGGCGCGGATGCTTACGTCATGAAGCCATTCGACGTGGAGAAGCTCCTCACAACCATCAAAGAACAGTTGAACAAGCAGAGAGAGGAAAAAGTTTACAGTGAAGACAAAATCGCTGAATTCATCTCAAGTCGAGTGAAAGAACTAGACAGTGAAGGCGAGGCAGCGCAGAAGAAAAAACCATAGTTCCCCTTTTCTCTCTCTGTAGTTTCTTTTTCACGGTTTATTCTTCCTACGTTTTATAGCCTAGCTTATGACTAATCAGTTGCTTTAGTGCTGAGCCGTTAAGAACTGTCATGCTTAGACAAAAACGCCTTTGTAGTTAACCCTGTCCGTATTTATGTTTTTACAGTATACTTCGACGGTAAACGGGTTATTATGTTGGGTCTTTTCGGGAAAAAGCTTCAAAACAGCTTCCTCTGGGATATATAAAACAAACTGCTCTTTAACGACTAAAAACCACGGTGGAGCCTTGGAATTATCCTCTGGATACCCCACGCGATTGTGTACATTTTCAGCCTCGATGCTGCTCATATTTAGTGATTTTTTACAATGAGAATTAAATACCACACTATCGTTAGTGGATAGGTGATGTAGGCAACCACTACAGCAGCGCACGTGAAGTCGTAAATTATGAAATGCCCCTATTGCGAGTCTGAGGAATTCAAAACTCTCGAAACCCGTGATTCGCCAGAAAACACCACGCGCAGACGGAAAGAATGCGTTAAATGCGGCAAGCGCTTCACAACCTACGAGTACGTGGAAACCGTCGAAATCATGGTTCGCAAAAAAGACGGCAAACTGGAACGGTTCAACGTGAACAAACTCATAGGTGGACTCCAGAAAGCCTGCGAAAAACGCCCCGTAACCATGGACCAGATTCACCAGTTAGCTGACCGCGTAAGGCAGGACCTTATGCTCCTTGGCAAAGAAGAAGTTTCGTCGCAAGAAATCGGCGACTTAGTCATGAAACACCTGAAAAGTCTTGACCGCGTCGCGTACATACGCTTCGCGTCCGTCTACAAAAAATTTGAAGAGCCCGAAGACTTCAGACGCGTGCTCCTTGAGGTGAAAAAATAATGCAGTATGTCAGAAAACGTGATGGTAAACTAGAACCTTTCGATCAAGAACGTATAACCAACGCCGTTTGGAAAGCCGCCAAAGCAGTGGGTGGAACAAACCGTGAACAAGCAAAACTAATCAGCGACCAAGTTATAGCGAACCTCAACAGCCACTTCGGCGAGGACGGTTGCCCAACAGTTGAGGAAATCCAAGACTTAGTTGAAAAAATGCTTATCGAGAACGGTCACGCGCAAACCGCCAAAGCCTACATCCTCTACCGAAAGCAGCATTCGGACATGCGCGAGTTAGCTGCTCTTCTCAGCAGCGCAGACCTTGTGGACCAGTACCTTGAGATTGAGGACTGGAGGGTAAAAGAAAACAGCAACATGAGCTACTCGCTGCAAGGCTTAAACAACTACCTCTCAAGCACCGTTATCGCCAAGTACTGGATAAGCCGCATCTACCCCAAGAGCATCGCTGAGTCGCACTTTTCAGGCGACATACACATTCACGACCTAGGCGTCCTAGGACCATACTGCGTAGGCTGGGACGTAAGCGATTTGCTCCTGTCAGGCTTCGGAGGAGTCTCAGGCAAAATCGAAAGCAAACCCGCCAAACACTTCCGCACCGCCTTGGGCCAAGTGGTGAACTTCTTCTACACTTTGCAGGGTGAAGCAGCAGGTGCACAGGCGTTTAGCAACTTTGACACTTACTTGGCGCCGTTCATACGATATGACAATTTGACTCAGAAAGATGTAGAGCAGGCAATGCAAGAGTTCTTCTTCAACATGAACGTGCCTACCCGCGTTGGCTTCCAAACACCATTTACCAACCTCACCTTAGACCTCACCGTTCCAGGCTTCATGAAAGACGAAGGTGTACTGTACAACGGCAAAATCACAGAGGACACCTACGGCGACATGACAAAGGAAATGGAGATGTTCAACACAGCATTCGCCGACGTGATGCAGCGAGGCGACTCAAAAGGCAGAGTCTTCACCTTCCCAATCCCAACCTACAACATAACCAAAGACTTCGACTGGGACTCCCCCGTCGCCCAAAAAGTCTTCGAAGTAACCGCCAAATACGGCGTCCCATACTTCTCCAACTTCGTAAACAGCGACATGAAACCCGAAGACGTGCGAAGCATGTGTTGCCGACTCCGCATAGACAACCGTGAGCTGCGCAAACGAGGCGGCGGTTTCTTCGGAGCAAACCCACTCACAGGCTCCATAGGTGTAGTCACCTTAAACGTGCCCCGCATTGGCTACTTGTCCAAGAACGAGGACGAATTCTTCCAACGCTTAGAACGCCAGATGGAAGTTGCCAAGGCTAGCTTGGAGATTAAACGTAAAGCCCTTGAAGCCTTTACCGAAAACGGTTTGTACCCCTACAGCCGCAGATACCTGCGCAACATCAAAGCAGCTCACAACAAGTATTGGAAGAACCACTTCTCCACCATAGGCTTAGTCGGCATAAACGAAGCGGTAGTGAACCTGCTGGGCGTAAACATAGCCTCCAAAGAAGGCTCAGACTTCGCTGTGAAAGCCCTCACCTTCATGCGCAAAAAACTCATGACGTTCCAAGAAGAAACAGGCGACATCTACAACTTAGAGGCAACCCCCGCCGAAGGCACCTCTTACCGATTAGCCCGCATAGACAAACGACGATACCCCGATATGATGTCGGCGAACCACCGCCAAGTCGTCTCACAACACGCCGAACCCTTCTACACCAACAGCTCCCAGCTGCCCGTGGACTTCGAAGGCGACCTATTCGACGCCTTAGAGAATCAGGAGAGGCTGCAAACGCTATACACAGGCGGCACAGTCTTCCACATATTCCTAGGCGAACGTTTACACTCATGGAAATCCGCAGCTGAACTCATAAAAAAAGTCTCAGCAAACTCGCGCTTGCCCTACTTCACCTTAACGCCGACCTTCAGCATCTGCCCCAACCACGGCTACACCAGCGGCGAACACAAACAATGCCCCGTCTGCGGCTCAAACTGCGAAGTCTACAGCCGCGTCGTCGGCTACCTGCGACCCGTAGACCAGTGGAACGACGGCAAACAAGCCGAATTTGCTATGCGCAAAACCTTCGACCGCTCCGTGGTTATGGCAACTGCACCCGTGGCAACCTAAATTGATGTGACTCGCGGATGAAGTTTAGCGGCTTACAGAAAATCAGCCTAATCGATTACCCAGCTAAGGTTGCGTCGGTTCTGTTCACGCCCGGATGTAACCTGCGCTGCGGCTTTTGCCACAACTGGCGCATAGCCGTAGACCCCAAACCCCCATTCCTGCAAGAAGGCATCGCACTGGAGCTTTTGGAAAAACGCAAAAAATACGTTGACGCAGTCGTAGTCACAGGCGGAGAACCCTGCATGCACAAGGAACTGCCCCGTTTTCTATCAAAACTCAAAGAGCGCGGCTTCACGGTGAAGCTGGACACGAACGGCTTCTACCCTGAAGTGCTTGAGGAATGCTTAGCGTATGTGGATTACGTGGCGTTAGACGTGAAAACTTCCCCAGCAAAGTACAAGCAATTGG
>CALMWK010000047.1 GCA_937873375.1 Candidatus Bathyarchaeota archaeon | reverse complement strand
TTGGGTAACCGCGTGTTTCCCCCACTCCGTTCGCCTTCTTGTAAATATAGCGGTTTCAGTTTCTCTGCCACCTCAGGCATGGCTGTGGATAATCGGCGCCAGTTGTCAGGCTTCACTTTGTAGGTTGAGCTGGTTATGTGTTTAACGCCTATGTCTGCGAGGGTTTTGATGAGTTTTTCTGGCTGGTCATTCACAAAGGGGATTATGGGGTCTATGCGCACGGAGACGGGGATGCCTTTGCGGGTTAAGTCTTGGGCTGCTCTGAGGCGCTCACTTGGCGAAGGCGCGTTTGGTTCGAGGAGTTTAGCGGTTTCTTCGTTATCCGTTGTTATCGTTAACACAACCGTTGCGCGTGTGCTGCTTAGTATGTCGTCATCTCGAACTACGATGTTTGATTTTGTGATTATTTGGATTTGACAGTTAGTTTCGGCGAGGATTTCTAGGCATTTCCGTGTCAAACCCGTCGTAGCTTCCACACGTGGATACGGGTCCGATGAGTTCGATATCGACACTACTTCGCCTTTCAACTTTGCCGCTTCCCGCTTCAGATTTTGGAGCAACTCTTTTTTGGGTCGGCACTCCGCGAAGTTGGGGATGTAGCTTGACGCATAGCAGTAAACGCAGCCGTGGTCGCATCCACTGTACGGGTTAACAGTGAGTTTAGGCGGACACGTACACATGCCACTGCGCCACGGGTCAAAGCTAGAAATCAAAGGCACCGCATTTCACTAGAAACATCAATAGTGCTGGGTAGAAAAAAACCATTCGCTGCCTTTTCCGCATGCTGGTAGCTCCTGATTATTCACCCCCCTCTCTGCAGCTACCTACCCCCCTCTATAAATAGAATCAACTGCAGCGTAGACTACCACTTGAACCTAGAAAACTCTAACACACCTTCCCTCTATACTAGACACAATAACTAATAAGAAGCCAAATATGACGGCGCAGTCTGTGCAGCGACAAGTTTTAGGGATTATTTGCTTGTTGAGGCGGAAGAAACGAGAAGGTCCATAAGAGATTCTTCGGTAACCAGCCCATACTTGCCTTTTTTCGCCGAGAACTCATCAAACTTTTTAACGCCGTCAGAATCCAAAAAGGGAGAAGAAATTGCAAAAGGCACGGGGTCTCTTGTGTGTGTTCCAACGGCGATGGGTGTGGGATGGTCTGGTAGGATGGCTATGGCGTAGGGTTCTTTCAAGCCTTCAACAATTCTGCCTACAAGTCGCCTATCCAAGTCTTCTATGGTTTTAACTTTCAGCTTGAAATCTTTAACGTGTCCTGCTTCATCTGGTGCTTCAACGTGAACAAAAACTAAGTCGTTGTCTTCTAGAGCCTTCAATGCGAAGTCGGCTTTGCCTTCGTAGTTTGTGTCCTGCAAGCCCGTGGCTCCAGGCACTTCGATAATTTGCATTCCAGCGTAAGCGCCAATGCCCTTCACCAAGTCAACAGCTGAGATGACTGCTGCTTTCAAGCCGTATTTTTTCTTGAACAGAGGCATAGAAGGTTTTGGTCCTCCGCCCCAAGGCCAAATCATATTTGCAGGTCTTTTGCCAGCCTTAACTCGCGCAACGTTAACTGGGTGAGACTCCAAAACCTGCTTAGAAGCATGAATCAGTTCCTTCAGTATGTTTACGGTTTTTTCCACTTCGTTTGACTTAGCCTTTGGCAGCACACTCTCAACAGGAACGCCAGAAGCATCATGAGGTGGAGTACACTGTATTTGGCGGGCGTCGGGAACGTTTCGCAGAATCAGGAAGTGCCTATAG
>CALMWK010000046.1 GCA_937873375.1 Candidatus Bathyarchaeota archaeon | reverse complement strand
AAAAATACGGCGAAAAAATAGATGCCACCGACAGAGAAAAAGGACTCCTAGAGTTCGTCGGTTTACCTAAAGAAAAAATCAATTTACCCGCAAAGAACCTCAACGTAATTGAACTGCGCCGCGTCCAACTTGCCCGCGCCTTGGCAACTAAACCCCAACTCCTGCTTTTAGATGAACTTCTTACAGGATTGACGCCTAAGGAAAGTGACCAAGCCATCGAACTCATCAAACTAATCAACAAACAAGGCATAACCATACTCTTAGTTGAGCACGTCATGAGAGTCATCATGGGCTTATGCACCCACGTAACCGTCCTGCACCACGGCGAAAAACTCTGCGAAGGCACACCCGAAAAAGTATGCAACGACCAAGAAGTCATCAAAGTTTATCTTGGAAAGAAATTTGCATTCGGAGAAGAATAACATGTTAGAAGTCAAAAACTTATCCGCGAGTTACGGTATGGTGCAAATCCTCTGGGACGTATCCTTCAACATTAAAGAAAAAGAAATCGTCAGCATCATAGGACCCAACGGAGCCGGCAAAACCACACTCGTAAAAACAATCATGGGCCTTCTGCCCGCAAAAAACGGCACCATACAATTCAAAGGCGAAAACATCGAAAAACTCCCAACCCACGAAATCGTCAAAAAAGGCATAACCATGATTCCCGAAGGCAGAGAAATCTTCCCCAAAATGACAGTTGAAGAAAACCTCCAACTCGGCGCCTACACAATCAAAGACAAAACCAAAATCAAAGACACCAAAGAAAAACTCTACCAAATCTTTCCCGTCCTCAAGAAAAAACAAAACGCCCTCGCCCAAAACCTCAGCGGCGGAGAACAACAAATGCTCGTCATCTGCCGCAGCCTCATGTCTAACCCTCAACTGCTCATACTAGATGAACCCTCACTTGGACTTGCGCCGATAATTGTAGAAAAAGTTTTAGACACTATAACAAAAATCAACGAAGACGGCGTAACCATACTGCTTGTCGAACAAAACATACGCGACTCACTTAACGTCGCAAATCGCGGATACGTTCTAGAAAAAGGAAAAATTATTTTAGAAGGCGAAAGTAGAGAACTGCTGTCCAACGACCATATCAAGGAAGTCTATTTAGGGCTTTAAAGGGGAAAAACTCGATGAGTAACATGTACTGGAACAAAACCACAGAAACTATGCCCAGAAAAGAACTAAGAGAACTTCAACTCAAAAAACTCAAAGCACAAATCAAGCACTGCTACGACAACTCGCCTTTTTACAGAAAAAAATTCCAAGAGGCAAAACTAACACCTGGCAGCATAAAAACACTAAACGACCTGCAAAAAATTCCCTTCACAGTAAAAACCGACCTGCGAGACAACTACCCACTTGGAATGCTTGCAGTACCCCCAGTGGATGTTGTAGAATTCCACGCCTCAAGCGGCACAACCGGCAACCCCACAATCGGAGCATACACCCAAAGCGACATGGACGCTTGGCAAGAACTCATGGCCAGATGTCTCTACACCACAGGAGCCAGAAAAACA
>CALMWK010000045.1 GCA_937873375.1 Candidatus Bathyarchaeota archaeon | reverse complement strand
CCAATTTCGTTTTTAGTCTACGGTTTGGGCTTGGCGGGGTTGGCGTTGTTTTTCCTGCGCCGAAAACCCCAAGACAAATACCTGCTCGCCTTCTTTTTTGTAGTCTACATTTTCTTTAGTTTAATCGGCAACAAAGAATGGCGGTATATTGTGCCCGTTTTTCCAATTATAGCTATTTCAGCTGCAAGCATAATCACATATGCGTATGACAAGACAAAAAAGGTGTTGAAACAAGCCCCTGCAAACTTAACTAAAAAACGCTTAAGTAAAGTTGTGGCAGCATCATTCATAGTTCTCGTTGTCTTCACCGTTGTTTACAGTTGTCTGGACACCTATCAGTGGATGAGTACACGTAGCACCCTTCAGGTACCAGTTAAAGAAGCCACAGAATATGTTGCTGCAAAATTAGGCGACAACGAATCTCTCGCGGTTCTGTGTGCGGTGAACGTTTTCAGCCAAGACATCGCGAGGTTTTATCTGTACGCGGCTAAGTCAAGGCATCAAAGAGTTGTGCAGTATCCAGATAGACCGGTGGATGCGTACACTCCTAGTTTCAACGTGAGTGAATTAAGCGATTTGTGTGCCGCGCGTAATATAAAATATCTAATGCTGTTTGAATACGGCGGAAGCTACCCATACTTTAATTCAACACTCACAATGAAAGAAGTTTACAGTACACTTTTGGATTCGCATTGCTTCACATGTGAAACCAGTTTTGGAGAATACCCCTGCAGGATATACGTACTATCTTACGCAGCGCAGAACGAAATGCACTAGATACGGTAATTTTGGCGAGTCGTTGGCAAAACTTAATTATCCCAGTGTGAAAAAGTACATTCGGTTGAAACAAACAACACGCCTTTACGACTAAGCAGCTTCAAGTTGGGCAAAGGCGCAGATTTGGAGTTAGGTTAATGACCAAACTGGCAGACTTAGGCTTCCAAAACGGAGTAATCGTGGAAACAGTAGTCTCCACCTACAACGCCAAGATAACGCCTAACGCTGCACCGATGGGCATAACCATGGAAGACGCCCAACACGTTACGATTAAACTTTTTACTACATCTTCAACCTACAAAAACCTCAAAACAAAAAAATGCGCAGTCATAAACGTAACCTGCGACATAGAAGTCTTCTACAGGACAGCCTTCAAAGAAGCCAACCCAAAAGGCAAAGTGCCGCCCGAATGGTTCGAAAAAGCCGAAACCGGTGAGGCTCCGAGACTGAGTATGGCCGATGCGTTTGTTGAAGTTTCAGTTATATCCCTAAAACCTCTTGGAGAAGAAAAAGCTGAAGCCTTCTGCGATGTCAAGCTTGTTAAAGCATCTGTTGGAAACTTTCCTAAAGTGTATTGTAGAGCTTTTTCTGCGACCCTTGAAGCCATAATCCACGCTACGCGCGTCAAAAATTTCCTCTCAGGCAGCAAAGACCAACAAAAACAAGCCGTGAAGCTGCTGGAGACCATTGAAAACTGTCGCGACATAGTGAACCGTGTAGCTCCAAACTCGCGATACTCGGAAATCATGGTGGACTTGGACAAAATGATTAGCTTGTGGAGGAGCAAAACATGAAGGTTTACGTTAAAACTCCCGCGCGGCTGCATTTTGGGTTAATTGACTTAAACGGTGATTTAGGGCGGATGTTTGGTGGATTAGGAGTAGGCATAAACCAGCCAAACGTCATCTTGGAAGCACAGCCGTCCGAAGCACTGGTTGTAGCTGGCGAAAAAGCGGAACTGATAAAAACTCTTGTCAAGCGGTTCCAGGACGCTTACAACGTAAAATCAAACGTCACAATTACGGTTAAACAGGTGATTCCTGAGCATACTGGACTGGGCTCTGGAACACAGTTAGCCCTAGCTGTAGCCACCGCCATGGCAAAACTCTTCAACGTCAAAGCCAAAACACAGGAACTGGCGTTAACCATGGGGCGAATGCATAGGACAGGTGTGGGCACAGCAATTTTTGCTCAAGGCGGATTTGTGGTTGACGGCGGAAAAAACACCCAAAACCAGACATGTCTTCCGCCGCTTATCTTCCGTCAGCCGTTCCCCGAAGAATGGCGTTTTGTAGTTGCAATTCCCAATGTGCCAAAAGGGCTATCAAACGAACAGGAAACAACCGCGTTCAAAAAAGTTGATCCGATGCCCCCTGAAGAAGTCGGCAGAATATGTCGCTTAACAATGATGAAGCTTCTTCCAGCGCTTGCTGAACATGACATTGAAAGCTTCGGAGACGCCTTAACCCAGATTCAAAACATCCTCGGCGACAATTTTGCAGAGGTTCAAGGTGGCAGATACACAAACGGTTCAGCAGCAGAAAACATAGCGTTTATGCAGAAACTTGGCGCTTATGGTGTCGGGCAGAGTTCGTGGGGACCTGCGCTTTATGGTTTGGTTCCGAAAGAAAAAGCCCAAGAAACCCAGCGGAAGGTTCAAGCTTTCTTGAAGAGCAGAATGGGCGGGCGGGTTTTCACGGTGAAAGCTGCAAACAGAGGAGCTTACATTAAAATCATAAAATAGCATCAGGTGGAAGGGCGAAATCTTGAAGGTACTCTTGGTAACTGGGCAACTTGCACAAGACCTTGTGAAGTACTACGCCCAAGAGAGCAAGGTCCAAACTGAAGTTTTCGCCTTAAAAATTCCCGTTGCCGCGTTTTTAACTCCTGAAACCATAACTCAAGCCCTAAAAAGCGTGAAACCCACAGATTTTGACGCTATACTTGTGCCTGGGCTTGTGCGGGGCGACACAAAAATTATCGCGGAAGCTACTGGAACGCCCACGTTTAAGGGTCCAAGGTACGCAGCTGACCTGCCCACAGTACTGGACCTGCTTAACGAAGTAAAATTGTCAACGGTGACGCCCGCCTGCGATTTACTCAGAGAAAAACTGCAGCAAAAAGCCCTGCAAGAACTGGAGAACGTGGAGAAAAACCAAGTCGACCTGCTGAAGAAACCGGGCAACATGCTAATCAAAGACTTAGCGTTTGGTAGAGATTTTCCGATGCGGGTTATGGCGGAAATTGTTGACGCCGCACTTATGTCTGACACCGAGCTTCAGAGGCTTGCGAAGTACTATGTTGGTTTGGGAGCAAGCATCATAGACGTGGGCATGGTGGCAGGCGAATCCAGACCCGCAGATGCGAAACGGGCTGTTAAGGCAGTTAAGCAAGCTGTGGATGTTGTTGTGAGTATAGACTCGTTGAACCCTGAGGAGATTGAGGCAGCGGTTTTGGCAGGCGCAGACCTCGTGCTGAGTTTGGATGCGGGAAACGTTGACAAGATAGCGCCCTTCGTTAGGGATGTTGCTGTAGTGGCGATTCCGACGAACCAGCGTGAAGGTTACTTCCCCAAGAAGGCAGACGAAAGAGTACAGTTTCTCGAGGAGATAATTCAGAAAGCCAAGAAACTGGGCGTAACCAAAGTTATAGCTGATTTGGTTTTGGAGCCCTCGAACGTTTTGGAGTCTATGCTTGCGTACCGCGAGTTTGCAAACAGAAACCCCGCAGTGCCGATTTTTGTGGGCGTCTCCAACGTTACCGAATTAATTGACGCGGACTCCGTCGGCGTTAATGCCCTCCTTGCGCGGTTGTCATCTGAGGTAGGAGCAGGCATCATATTAGCCACGGAGAAAAGTGACAAAGCCAAAGGAACCGTCAGAGAAGAAGTTGCGGCTTCGCAGATGATGTTTTTGGCAAAGAAACGTGGGTCTGTTCCCAAAGATCTTGGCGTGGATCTGCTTGTTTTGAAGGACAAAAGAAACCGCGAAGAACCCTACAACAACCAAGCCGAGCTGGGCGCACGCGTCGTAGTTGCAACAGAAAAACCTGAACCTGCCATATTGGACAGCGAGGGTATGTTTAAAATTGCAGTCGACCGTACTGAAAAAATCATCGTTGCCCTCCACTTTACCACAGCACAAATGGACAAACCCGTTAACGTAGTCAAGGGTAAAACCGCGGAAACCGTGTACTCAAAAATTTTGGAGATGGGACTTGTTACGACGCTGGACCACGCGGCGTATTTGGGAAGTGAACTGGCGAAAGCTGAGATTGCCTTGCGCACAGGAAAAGAGTATATTCAAGACAGCGTGTTGTTCAAAAAATAAAAGAAGAGGCTTTGCCTCAAACTCGCTTTGATGCGTTTTTATTGGCTTGGTGGTGAGCTTTTGGGGAGTTGTTTTTCGTCGCGGAAGAGCGAGTTTTTGAGGACTCTCACTAGGGGTGCGCCGACTACCACGGCTAACACGATTAGTACTAGTCGCTCCAACGGGTAAACGAAAAATATTGAGGACCAGATTCCCGGATAAGCTGATGTTGCTATGTAACCGATGGGTTGAGCAAGCACAGTTTCAAAGAGCAGGTTACCCGTGAGATGTTGCATCATGGTTCCGATGAAAGCTGCTACTGCTAGGCCTGCTGTGATTTTGGCGGGTTTGAGCGTTTCAATCCATTGACCTGCTTTTCGTCCTAAAGGTGAAATAAGCACAATTAAGGCGACTATGTGGAGCCATGCGAAGGGGAACGATATTGTTGTGTTTCCAAGCGGGATGTTTACGAAAACGCTGGTCACAGGGTATAACAGGAATGCTGCTAGAAGAGCTACGTTGAGCACGACTACGGGTGCCCATTTGCGTCTGACAAGGAAACCTAACGCAATGGCGTTTACTGCTGCTGGAAGAAAGTCTAAGCCCAAAAACACGATAGGTTTGCCCATAGCAATGCCCAAGAAGGTGCCTAAGATGACGCTGGCGCCTCCCACGTAAGGTCCCAGTATTATGCCGTACAGTGGAGCAAGGATGTCTGAGAGTGAGAAGCTGCCTCCTTGAACGCCAATCATGGGGATGGCTTGCATTATTCTGAGTACCGCGTATAGGGCGGAGAATATGGCTATTGAAGCGATTATTTTGGTTCGGTTGGGGATCTTGCTGAAGTTACTCATGTTTGTTCATCTCCCGCTGGAACTTATTTTCAATGCAATGTAAAATTTTACATTGCCTAATAAAACTTTCCATAACACACCAACACAACGACGAAAAACACCATGAACCGAAACCGCAGACAGCACAAAAATTAAAGATGTACCCTTACAAAACACGCTTGCGATTGCATCCCGAAAGCCACACAGGCAAACAGAAAAATTCTGAGCACCAACTTACAAACACCACCATAGTTGAAGCACAAACCTTCTTTGAAATACTCATTCTCTGAAATACTCAAAAAGAAAAGGGCATGGCGAACATATTGGAGCCTATTAGAAATACGATGCAGAAACTATCGAGGGGTAGGTCAAAACGTGGTTTCGTAGGGCTTACTTTGCAGACACAAGCTTCAGCAATGGCGCAATCTTCTTTTTGTCCACATCCGCCAAAGAATAGAATTTAATGTGCTTCATCGTTTTTCCGTCACCTTCAAAAAGCGCGGTTTCTTCTTTGGACAAACCCTTTATTGAAAAACCTAAATTAACATGGTCCTTGAGCGCAACTAGGTAAAACTTGTCTGCATACCAAGGCACACCCAGCTTGAACTCTTCGCTTATACTAGGAAGGGTTGCTAAAATAATGCTTCTCAGCTTCTGAACTATTTCTTTCTGCGGAGAACCCTGCTTCTCGATGTATTTGTCAACTTGACTCAAATCACTCACCTTTTCCGCTCCAAAGGTTGCCCTGTGGTGGCGGGGGTGGGACTTGAACCCACGAAGGCCTGCGCCAGAGGATCTTAAGTCCTCCTCCATATCTTAGGTGTAAATTTTTTATCTGGCCACCTATTTAGACCTGGCTCGGATACCCCGCCACCAACCACCCATACTGACAGCCTAGTATAGTTTAAGTTTTTTGTACGCACTTAGCGACAAAACAAATAGCAACAAGGCAGATTCACCAAAGTCTTCTTGGCAGGTGCCCTTAACGGACTTGAACCCATTGAAAGAAGCTGAAAAGAATGAGTATTTCAAGTTAAAATTGAAATGCGAAGTTTTGCCGCATTTAAGAAATGTTTTTATTCAGATAACTGATATAATTTAAGTGGTGATTTGTTATGAATCCAACTAAACTTAATGGTAAGAAGGTTGTTGATGCTGAAGGCTACATTTTAGGAGAAGTTGACGGAGTAGACGTTGACTTAGTCACTTGGCAAGCCACAGGTTTGTATGTGAGTTTGAGTGACGACGCAATTGTCGAGCTTGGGTTCAAAAAGCCGTTTTTGAGCAAAATTGTAATATCTATGCCGACGAAAATCGTGAAAGCCATAGGTGAAGTTATAACCTTGAGTGAGTCGCTGAAGAGCCTTAAAGATATGGTTGAAAAAGTAGAGGCGTAGGAGCTCACACATTCGATTCAGGCATTCAGAGGTGAGTGTTTTGGTTGATTCCGCGAAGTTGAACGGCAAAAAAGTCATTGGCGCCAACGGCTACATTGTAGGCGAAGTCGAAGGAATAGAAGTAAACGAGGAAAACTGGCAAGTTGAGGGTTTGCAGGTGGGCCTAACTAACGAGGCTGCAACTGATGCGGGGTTCAAAAGACCCGTTTTAAGTCAAATAATAATAGTGATACCGCCAAAGCTGATTAGTTCAGTAGGCGACGTAGTTGCGCTAAATGAAGCTATAGTGAACCTGAAGGATCTCGTGAAGTACTTAGGATTCCGTTAAAACCCCAACTTTGTTTTTAACATTTTTTATTTTGTAGATTTAATAATCAAAACGAATTTTGCGTGTAAACAGGAAGACCTTTTCTGTAAACTGGGTAGTGCTTTTTAGTTTGTTTCCCTTTGAGAAGTTACTAGAAACAATGGTACATATGGCCAAAAGGACAGGCAATTAGATTTATCAAGAGGTAAAGATTTTAGCAATGTAAATAATGACGCTGTAGACCAAAGGGAAAAAATAGACCCAGTTTCAGAAAGTTAGCGAGAAATAAGCCTGATGCGTGGGTGAGTAGCTCAGTACGGATAGAGCACCAGCCTCCTAAGTTGGGGGTCGAGGGTTCAAATCCCTCCCCACCCGCCACAAACAAACCCCGCCCATTTTTGGATAAGTTTATTTGCGTTTTCTGAAAATTTTGTTGTTTACAAATTCGCAGACGCATTCAAAGCAAGTTTCTACAAGTTGGTGGGCTTCGCTTTTTGAGTGTACACTTCTGGTACGTAGTCATAATCTTTGAACCTACCCGTTTGGTGTATGCGGGGATGTCCATGTTTTGTATGTCCTAAGAGTTGTCTAACTAGTTCAGGTAGACTCTCAAAAGGAGTACACACAAGTAAAGAACCAACAAAAGAATAGGTGTAAACCTGCGAGAGACTCTCATTAGTCTGTCGATGTTCTTACTTGTCGGGTTTGCAGAGAGCTTCATCAAGTAGACGGCAAAAGGCAAAAAGAAGAGAAGCACTATCAAATACCAGTACATAACCTCGGTTGCTACTGCAAAATTAAGCACCCCATAGATAATTGGCAGAATCAGACTCAACGAGGCAAACAGCACTCCAATTTTGGCAGCTCTTTCTTTTCCATACCTGACTACGAAAGTGGTGATTTTTTCTCCCTTGTCCGCTTCGTAGTCTCCGATTGCCTGAAAGATGTGGGTGGCGATTTGGAAGAAAAACAGTGGGATTACGCACAGGAGTATGTCTTGGTATCGTTTCCAAATCCAGGGCAACGAAGAATCAATTGTTAGTTGCTGAGACGCCTGCAGTCCAATAAGGAAAGGAAGAATTCCAGCGCCAATCCCTACAGCTAAAAGGTCTACTATCGGGCGTTTCTTGAAGTGAATAGGTGGAGTCGAATAAGCTATCCCCACTCCAATATAGATCACGAACAAGAATAGAAGAGTATAGTCCACTACTGCCGTAACAAGCAATCCTGCTGCAAACAAGGAAACAAAAAGGGCCGATGACTGCTTTGGAGATAATTTTCCAGCAGCGACTGGCAAATGTTTTTTCTGAGGATTTGTTTTATCACTTATTCTATCAAAGTATTGATTGAGTACAAAAATGGCTCCCGTAACTAGAGAAAAGGCAATCGCTATAGGAAGCACATTGTACGACGGAATTACAAATAAAGTACTGCCGAGCCCAAAAAAGAACAGCCAACCTATCCAGCTTCGCCATCTTAGGGCTCGCAAGTAGACAGTGACCCCAGACCTCGAGTGTAGAGAAGAACTTTCAGCTGTAATCCGCGCCACGTAATAGTCTCCGTTTTTACTCCAAATGACTTCTTTCTCATATTAAGTCTTTATTTTTGGCGCACCCCTTTTTAGAACATTTT
>CALMWK010000044.1 GCA_937873375.1 Candidatus Bathyarchaeota archaeon | reverse complement strand
TTTCAATTGCTGAACAATGGTCTTGTACGTAAATCCAATCCCTGATATTCATGCCTGAACCATAAATCGGTATGGGCAAATCACGCAATGCGCGGATTACGGTTTTAGGAATCAGTTTTTCGGGCAATTGGTATGGACCAAAGTTGTTTGTGCATCTGGTGATTGAAACGTTTAAGCCATAAGTCTTGTAGTAAGATAACACGAACATGTCGGCTGCTGCTTTTGAAGCAGAATACGGATTAGACGGCTTTGGCGGGTCGTTTTCTGTGAAGGAGCCTTCAAGGGCTTCACCGTAAACCTCATCGGTGGAAACCTGCAGAAACCGCGCCTTATGATTATGCCGCCGAATCGCCTCCAAAATCACAAACGTCCCCAAAGTGTTGTTTTGGAGAAAAACGTTGGGGTCCGCTATGCTTCGGTCCACATGGGTTTCTGCTGCTATGTTCACTATGGCGTCAACATGGTGAATCACTTTGTTGAGGAACTGTGGGTTGCATATGTCGCCTTTAATGAAGGTGTATCTTTCATCGTTTTCTAAGTCAAGCAAGTTTGCTGGGTTGGCACCTATGCCGACTTTGTCGATGTTTGTCAATTCATAGTCGGGGTGCGTTGTGAGTAAATATCTGCAGAAGTTGCTTCCTATGAAGCCTAACCCGCCTGTTACAAGTACCTTCATGGTAGCATCACTTGTGAGGGGGGTAGTTCCAATCCCACGGTTTCCCAACGCGGGGGTCGTCTTTTTTGCCGTTTACCGATTTGGGAACAATTTTTGTGTCGTTCCAAGGTTTCCGTTCTTCATCGGGGTTGGCGTAATCGTACATTTTCGTGGTGAAGTAGAGCAACATGGCAGGTTCGTTGCCGAGTGCCTTAAAGCCGTGCCAGTAATGTCCAGGCATGCGCACTATTTGCGGAATTTGACCTGTGGAGACTATTTCGTTTAGTTCTTTGGTTTTTTCGTCGAAGGCACATATTTTTATGGCACCGCTTAGGGCAAGGAAGTAGTCTGTTTGTCCTTTCCGGTGCCTGTGCCAAGCACGGATCATGTCTGGATAGGTTATTGAGAGATTTGCTTGGGCTACCTCGTCGTCTCCGAAAAGGTCTTTCCAGTCTTTACGCATTACTTCTGCAAACGAACCTCGTTCGTCTGGAGCACGTTTTATTGGCTTAACCACGATGCCTGTTAACACTTCGTTTTTTCCCGCCTTTGCTGCTCTACAGTATTCCCTAAAACATATTTAATACCTGTTGTTTTAAAGTCCAGTGCTTGCTAGACTTCCACTTCAGAGTAATCTCCAACATGAAGCTTGATGGTTCCGCACTTCAAGTTTTTTGTCACGGTTGCATTTTTGCCGATTAAGCTGTCTTCCATGCGCTCAACATCTTTGACCACAACGTTCTCCATAAGCACACAGTATTCAAGGTTGGAGTTGGTGACTTGCGAGTTGTCTCCGATGCTGGTGTATGGTCCGATGAACGAGTTTTCTATTTTCGCGTTTTTCCCTATGATGCAGGGTCCTCTGATGGTGCTGTTAACCACCTTTGAGCTAGAGTCTACTTTGACTCTGCCTTCTATAGTGCTGCCTTCCGTTTCCCCTTTCACGTCTAGTTTTATGTACTCATCTAAAATTCTGGCGTTAGCCGATAAAATGTCGTCTTTTTTGCCTGTGTCCAGCCACCAAGAGTTGAGGATGTCAGCTTTGGCTTTGAAGCCCATGTTGACCATTTCTTGTATGGCGTCAGTTATTTCGAGTTCTCCCCGCCAAGACGGCTTTATTTGTTCTATGGCTTTGTGGACTTTGTTGGAGAACAGGTAAGTTCCGATTATGGCGAGATTTCCCATGGGAACTTTGGGTTTTTCAACCAGTTTGACTATGTTGCCCTTTTTGTCTAGCTGTGCGATGCCGAAGCGTGAGGGGTCATCTACTTCTTTGAGCAGAATCAGTGAGTCAAGTTTTTGTTTTTCGAATTTTTCGACAAGCGCTTTTACGCCTTGACCTGTTACGTTGTCGCCAAGGCACATGATGAATGAATCGTCAGCTAAGAATTTCTGGGCTGTTTTCACCGCGTGCGCCAGACCAAGCGGTTCTTGGGGAATGTAGGTGACTTTGAATTTCCATTTTGAGCCGTCGCCGACGTATTCTTTGACGTAGTCGCCTGTTTCTGACGCGATGACTATGCCAACTTCTTTTATTTTTGTTTCCGCTATTTGGTCAAGCACATAGCCAAGTATGGGTTTATTGGCTACAGGGATTAGTTGTTTGGCTAATGTGAATGTTAACGGTCGGAGTCGGGTTCCTTTTCCGCCGCTTAGTACTAAGGCTTTCATGTGGATACCTTTTCGCAATAATTACATAGCGCTGAATAGGTTAATTTGATTACCTATGCTCTGACTATTTTTTCTTAGATACCCTTACTATATAAGACTAATGAATTACCTGTGAACTTGCTGTAGGGTGGGCTTTGATTTTTAGCTTAGTGCTGCGTTATGGTTATATTCAGCCAGTAGGAAACATGAGGAGAGATAGTTATGTCGGACATTGGAGTAACGGTCAAGAAAAGTGAAGACTTCTCGGAATGGTACACTGAAGTCATCTTGAAGTCTGGAATGGCAGACTACGCGCCCATAAAAGGCTGCATGATTATCAGAGAGCACTCTTACGCAATGTGGGAAAAAATCCAAGAAATTCTCAACAAGAAAATACGGGATACAGGTCACAGAAACGTGTATTT
>CALMWK010000043.1 GCA_937873375.1 Candidatus Bathyarchaeota archaeon | reverse complement strand
AATTGCTTTGCTTCAGGCCACAACGGACGTTAGAAACGACGGCTTAAAACGCATCACTGAGAACATTGACCGTTTAACAGCTGACCTTCAGGACCTCGTTATGCAAGTTCGAATGGTCCCAGTTAGCCAAATCTTTGATAGGTTCCCAAGGCTTGTTCGAGACCTTTCGTTGAAGAAAAACAAAAAAATAGAGTTGGTCATGGAAGGAAGAGACATTGAAGTTGACCGTACAGTCCTAGACGAAATCGGGGAACCACTAATTCACATGCTTAGGAACAGTATTGACCACGGCATCGAAATGCCCGATGACAGAATAAAAGGGAATAAAGCTGAAACGGGCAAAATCAGGCTTTCAGCGCAGAGAAACGGTGATCACGTTATCATCGAAGTTGAAGACGACGGCTCAGGCATTGACCCAGAGAAAATCAAGAAATCCGCTATCAAGAAAGGCTTTGCAACAGAAACTGAACTTGAAAAGATGAGCAAAGACCAGATTATTAACATGACTTTTCTGCCTGGATTCTCAACCGCTAAAGAAGTTACGGATACAAGCGGCAGAGGCGTAGGCATGGATGTGGTGAAAACCAAAATCACCGCTTTAGGTGGCACTGTGCATCTTGAAACACAGTTGGGTAAAGGAACAAAAACCAGCATCAAACTACCGTTGACTTTAGCGATTATCCAAGCAATTTTGGTGAACGATTCAGGGCAAACTTTTGTCATTCCGACGAGTCAAGTGTCAGAGATTGTGCGCGCCAAGAAAAGCGATGTGAAGTCACTGGGAAAAACCGATGCTATCCTCGTTAGAGACCAGGTAATTCCCGTGGTTCACTTGCACAAAGTGCTTGGACTTCAGGGTTCAAATGAGGAAGATTTGGAGTTGCTGATAACTTACCTTGGTGACGAGAGTACAAAGTTGGGCTTAGTTGTGGATTCCGTGCTTCGGCAACAAGACATCTTGGTTAAATCTCTGAGCGAGACTTTGGCTGGACTCAAGGGCATTAGCGGCGCAACTATCCTTGGAGATGGACAAGTAGTGCTTGTGCTGGATGTTGGACAGTTCGTTAACAGGGCGCAGAAGAAAACCCTCAACGCTGAAAATGAGTAGCAGTGTATTGGGTAGAAAATGTTTTGTTTTCTCTCGAAAGAGAGAATTTCTTTTAAGTTTTTGATTTGCCAAGGAAAACATATTGAAGCAGTTTTCGTTGTTTTCTCTATAAAAAGAGTTTGCCACATTCTTTATGCGTTGTTCTAACTGTGAATAAAGAAAAGATAGCATTTTTTATAACTGACCTCAAATTTGCAACGCTGTCATGGGAGCAATTCACATATAGGTAAAAATGTAAAATATTCTCGGAACTGGAAGCTTCCTTAATTGCTATCCAAATAGTCATCAAATAGAGGATGGACGTGTCCATGTCTGACCAGAGTGAAGTGAAATCGGAAAACGCCCGAAATGTCATTCTGAGCTACGGTGAAAACGTGTACTTCGTAAACAAAGTCAACGTTAAAATTTCTGAAGGCCCAGAGAAACTGAAAGCAGTTTTCCACGCAAGAAGAATCGCGGACAATCAACCCCAAGACTTGAACGTTGAAATCAGCCAAGACGTCTACGACGTACTTTTGGAGTACACTAAAATGAATAAGCTGGACTTAATTCTGGTTCTGCAAATCGGCGGCGACGACGCGAAATGGTGCCTCATGAGTGATAGCTGGCTCAAAAACCAAACCACTGCAGGCAGCGGCAAGACACCGTATATAGTCTAAATTTCTTTCACCCCTTTTATGTTTAGCTACTTGTCCAACGCTACAGTTCAAGCTATGAATAAGGGGACTGTAGTCTGTGAAGAGCACAAAACAACCAAGTCTAAATTTGAAAAACAGTGGTATTTTCTGTTTTTCGGTCGAATCCTGAATAAGAATCGAAGATACATACAGTCCTTTCATAAGCATATTATAACTGTTTTTTGAATACGCTATCTAAACAACAGGAAAAAGGTAATGCTAAATGGCAAGTTTCGACCAGCAGAAAACCTCGCGAGAAGAACTGCAAATGTTGACTTTCTCACTTGACAACGTATCCTATGGCGTAAATGTGCACCAAGTCCGTGAAGTCAAAAACTTTGAGGGCGTAACCCCAGTGCCATACGCTCCAGCATACGTAAAGGGCGTAACCAACCTTAGAGGAGAAGTTATACCTGTAATCGACCTCAGGAAACGTTTCGGCATGGAAGCTAAGAAGGAAAACGAAGACAACGGCATCATGGTTATTGTTCAAGACAAGCACCCCATAGGCGTGATGGTTGACTCAGTCATGGAAGTTTTGACATTACCCAAGAAAGATATTGAATCTAACCACGACAGCCTCATTAACGACCACTCGCAAGCAGTTCTTGGCGTTGCAAAACATGATAAAGACCTCATAATTCTCCTAGACCTCATGAAAGTCGTTTCAAAAGGCGACTTGGAAAACATGAAAGACACAGCAAAAGGTTTTCAGATTCAGACACAGAGGAAAATACCTAAAGCCTCACCGTCAGCTTAACATGCAGTATAAGTTTTTTCCTTTTTTAATTAATATTTTTACGAGTTGAAAACGCTTGGGAGCGTGCCTATGAACCAAATAAAAGTTCTGGTTGTTGATGACTCTTTGCTTATGCAGAAAGTCCTCACAGACCTGCTACAAGCTGACCCTCAAATATCAGTCATAGGCACAGCAAAAGACGGCGAAGAAGCCCTCAAAAAAATCCCCCGTCTGCACCCTGATGTTGTAACTTTAGACATAGAAATGCCTCGTATGAACGGATTAACAGCCGTCAGGAAAATTATGGAAAAAACGCCTGTGCCTGTTGTTATGATTAGCGCATTAACTCAAAGAGAAGCACAACTCACGTTGAAAGCGTTAGAGTTCGGCGCAGTCGACTACGTACCTAAACCGCGAGGACAAATATCGCTGAACATGAATTCCGTTGAAGAGGAACTTTTAACTAAAGTTAAAACTGCAGCTTCAGCTAACTTGACCCGAGCCAAACGCGAACCAGAACTTCAAGAAAAAGAGACGCCAACAACACGAACAAAAGATAATGTTGTTGTACTTGCAGCGTCCACTGGAGGTCCACCGGCAGTAACTCATGTTCTAAGTCACCTTCCAAGCAAAATACCGCCCATACTGGTAGTACAGCACATGTCAAAGGGCGTAACTAAGCTATTCGCCGAAGGCTTGAACCAGAAATGCAAATTCAAAGTTAAGGAAGCAAAAGAGGGCGACTTTGTTCAAGAAGACCTTGCATTAATAGCTCCAGCTGGCTTCCACATGGTAGTTACAAAAAAAGGCAGAATTAGCCTCAACCAAGACCCACTAGTGAATTACGTGCGTCCCGCAGCAGATGTAATGATGCTTTCGGCTGCAGATGTTTATGGCTCCAAGAACATTGGTGTTGTGTTGACTGGTATGGGTTCAGATGGCGCCAAAGGTATAAGAGCTATAAAAGAGAAAGGGGGAACAACAATTGCGCAAAACCAAGAAACATCCGTGGTGTTTGGTATGCCTAAGGTAGCTATCCAAACGGGTTGTGTTGACATAATTGCTCCGTTGGAGCGCATTCCACGTGAGATTATGGCTACCTGTGAAGAATAGGCAACTTGCGACTTGCAGTTAGTTCTTCTCGCATCATTAAGCTTCGACTCACAGGTTAACCTATTTTTTGTCCACTTTTGCTTTTTCCGTTAAAAAATCTCATCAAAAGTTACCCAAGTTTGACCCATATTTCGTCATTTACTGAATTAAATGGAGTTGAAATGCGTATCTAAAATGCGTATCCACTTTGAATATGAACCGTTCATAAGCTACTTATAATAAAAACGTAAAAATGAACAGTCAAACTAGGAGCTAAATAACAATGACAGATGACTTAAAGGAGAAAAAGACTCCTGAGCTTGAAAAACAACTGGAAAGGCTTGAGAAAGAAAACAAGCGTTTATTCTCTGAAAACATGGACCTCAAAAACGAAGTTGTGGCAATGCACAAGGACACAATAGAAGGCTGCAGTGCAATGAGCAAGCAAGTTAACAAGATTTTGCAGAGCGCCGCCATATCAGCTGACATAGCCCTTAACGTGGAGAAATCCGCTGTCAAAGTTGGGGAATTAACATTGGAAGCATCGGGTACAGTTAGCAAAGTTGCTGTTGCAGCAAAAAATGTTGGTGAGGTAGCTAGCAAAGTAGCTGCTAGCGCAGATGGCGCCACCAAATCAGCTAATAAGGTTGCGGAAATGGGTAGACATGCTTCTAATGTGTCGAATCAGATGGCTACCGGCATGCAGCAGGTCAGCACCGCATCACAACAAGTATCTACCGGCGCACAGAAACTAGCAGACCTCTCACAGAGCGCCGCACAAAGCACAGAATCACTCAAAAAAGTAATGGATGAAGCAGGCGAAATCGCCCGAGAAGCCTCAACCGTCACCGACGAAGCCCTGAAAAAATCAAGGGAAGCCAACGAAAAAGGCCAAAAAGGACTCGTGGCAATCGAACACATTAAAACCAACATCACCAAAGTATCTGACGCAGTATCCCAAATGGTTAACTCAGTAGAACAAGTCGGACAAATGGCAAACACCGTCTCCGACATAGCAGGACAAACAAACATGCTCGCCCTAAACGCGGCAATCGAAGCAGCCAGAGCAGGAGAAGCCGGACGAGGATTCGCCGTAGTAGCCGATGCAGTTAAAGGATTAGCAGGACAATCCAAAGTCGCCGCAGGCGCGTCTATAAACCTGGTAAAAGGCATCAAAGACGCAGGCGCCCAGACTAGCGCTATTTCTCAGCAGTCACAGGCAGGTGCAGCAGAAGGCGCAAACGTAGTTCAAGGCGCAATCAAAGAGTCAGAAGCAATCGCAAAAATAATGGAAGAAATGACAGGCAAAGTCAGCAAACTTACCAACGGCGTTGAACAGGGACTTGACGCACTTAATGGCGTTGTAAGATCAATTGAAGAGGTTGCTAGCATAGCTGAAGAGAGCTCATCAGCCGCCGAAGAAGCCTCCTCCGCAATAGAAGAACAAACAGCCTCCTCCGAAGAAATGGCCAGCATCGCAAAAGACGTCTCCGAAACCGCAGAAAACATGGCTAATGTAACTAACACAGTAGTTGGCGACGCAGAAAGTATGGCTCAGCTAGCCTTGAATGTTGTGAATGACGCGGCAACCGTTGAGAACTCAACTAAAGAAATAATTGCAGAAGCAGAGAACGTTGGGAAATCAGCAAACACTGTTGTAACTGAAGCCACGGAGATGGCGGAAAAAGCAGAAAAAATGTCGCAGGGTCTTGAGAAAATGGTGGAAGAACGCCAAAAAATGCTGGCGGACTTTTGCGCGAAGCACGGTCTCAAAGTAGAGGTCGAAAACTAACGCGCCTTTCCTTCTCTAGCCCTTTCTTGTTTAGTTTACGGGGGCTTGCAGCAAAACAGTATGTAATTTGTGCACTGGACAAATCCTATTATGGAAAGCCAACGTTATTTGGTAATGAACGTTGACGTTGGGGTTGCACGTTAATGATAACTAACTATAAAATTTACCGGAAAAATCACGCAGAGATTTCGAAAGAGGTGACTTAAGTGGGAACAGAAATTCGTACCTTCAATTCGTTAAAGGACATAACAGAGTACTTACTAGACCAAAACGCACAGTACAAAGGACTCTTTGAAGATTACAGTCAATGGCTTGGTTCCCTGTTGCGAAGCTACGAGGAAGAGCACAAAAACGATGACTGGTACCAGAAGTCAGCTGCTCTACAAAAAAATCTCAAAGGACCAGCCGCCAAAAAAGCGCCTGAACCGAAGTCATCTGGGAAAAAAGGTGGCGCCAAGGGAAAAGAGGCGGAGACCCCCGGCTGGATTCAATCAGGTAACGTTCTGCTTTCGTCCACCGAACAGGGTCAAGTTGAAGTAATGTTTGAAGCCATAGAGAAAATCAACAGCAAAATTCAAGAACTCGACAAGTTTAAGGCTACAGTCCAGCAGCTTGAACGTTTAGGGCTGGGAAAGAACGTTAACTATGTCGTTTACATCGAGGATGATGTCCCGAAAAAAATCGTGTTGCGCGTAAAAAGCAACTTGGCTGACGAAGGAATCTTCAAGTTTGCTACTGAGCTTTCTGTTCCTGCCGCTTTCAGCGACTTCGATGACCGATAAACACGCCAAGTTTCCGCATAGTTAACAGTTGAGTCAGAGTAGTTGCAAAGATAACATGAAATAATTGGAAAATAACAGAGGGAATAATCATCAGCCCGAAGTATTCAGTTGCAGGTGTCATCGTTTCCATACGAATAGACAGCTTGCAAGCTGAAAAAACGGGTCAAGTCCTTCCAACTGAAGAGCTTTTTTTTGATGTTAACGCGAAACTGGAAGAGCAAAAGAAAAGCAACGATGATGTTGTTCTCAACTTCAATTTGTTGATAAACACCAAACCGAACGTGGTTCGCTATTCCACCACGGGCACCGTAACCTTAGAGGGCAAAGCTGCAGATGTCAAAAAGAAGCTGGAAGCAAACCCAAAAACCAAGATTCCCCAAATACTGTTCACCGTTTATCAGCATGTATTCAACAGCATCTACATGTTAAGCTCGATACTGAACACACCTTATCCGCCGCCTGATTTGCTGCATCCTATGGCGGAGAAGATACAGATAGTATCAGCGCTGCCTCCTCAGCCTGAAGAAAAAGCTGAAGCGTCAACACAACCTGCCACACAATCACCTGACCAACAACAGGCTGCGGCACAACCACCAACTCAGCAACCTCAAGCCCCTGCTCCTGAGGCAACTGTAGCCCCAGCAGCGACTGCGTCGCCAGCCACGGCTGAAAAACCAGCAACAACAACTTAGGCAGTATTCTTAAATTGACTTTCAAAGATATCTACTGTTATGGAACCTTTAGTTGATGACGTAGGCAGTTTCCCGTTGCCACTTACTGTGGACAGGGAAAAATTCAACAATGCATACCGCCAAGCAAGAGAGGCGATGCGTAACGGGCAAGACTGCACAAAAATTGATTTTGTGAGGGAAAACTTTTGTCAAGTGACGCTGGATGCGTTCAAAAAGAAACTCATGACGGGTTTAGATGTAGCAAACTATCCGCAGCAGTACAGCGGAATCAACCAGGTCGGCGACGCCATCCGCAAAGCCATGGAAAGCGGCACTTTCCTTGTTGAAGAAAAAGACGCGTTTCTGCCCGAAGTGCGCCTAATCAGTGAAGAAGCAAAAAGTTTGAGTGAGTTGTTTGGAAAGAAAATTTTACTACGAGTATCCCTGTTTGGCCCCATGGAGCAATATCTCAAAGAGGTCGGCACCACCGCCTACGCTGACGTGCTGGACAATTTCGCTGAGACGATTAGGCGTTTTGCCAAAAACAGTGTTCTCGACACCAAATACATCAAAACCGCAGCTGTTTCGTTAGATGAACCAAGCTTTGGGTTCCTGAACATAACCGCCGAAAGCGACGCCCTCTGCGGGGTGCTGGATAAGGCTTTTGATTTTCAAGGCGCCACACGACAGATTCATCTTCATTCGTCCACGCGGCTACCCGATTTGTTGGCTGTGAAAAACTTGGATGTGCTCTCGTTTGAGTACGCTGCGTCGCCAAAAAACATCGAAGGTGTATCAAAGAAGATGCTGGATAACGCTGACAAATATGTGCGTGTGGGTGTTTCCAGAACCGACATAGACTCCATTATGGCGGAACTTCACGACAAAGGCATAGCTAAGCCGACTGCGGACCAGCTGGTTGACAGCGAAGAACAGATTAAGAAACGGTTCCGTTTTGCCAAAGAAAAGTTTGGTGACCGCATGTCGTTTACGGGTCCAGATTGTGGTGTCGGAGGCTGGCCAAGTCAGGAAGCAGCGCAGCTTTTGTTGGAGAAAACGGTGAAATCAATCAAAACAGCTTGATTTCGTAAGCGCTGAACGTACTCAAAAAAGAGAAAGAGTGGATTTGGCTAGTTCCAGTTTTCCCTCAGAAAAAGTGTGGAACGGGAAACTGGCGAAGTTGCAGCGCTTATACTGATGCGGGGAGTTGGATAGGGAAAGTGGCTGAGTGGCCCTGGTCTGCGTAGTGGCTGTGGTGGTTCAAGCTCTGCTAATGCGCCGTGTTTATTCATCATTTTCACCTGCCCTCACAGTGGGTGTGATGGTGAGTTCGAACAGTTTCTCCCCGCGAATAATCGTCAGGGTGGTTTGCTTTCCAGCCACATCCTCGGCTAGCAGCCTGGGCAAATCGTAGAAGTCTACGACGGGTTTCCCGTTGAACGCAACGATGACATCACCCATGGTTAACCCAGCTTTCCTAGCGGGCGCACTAGGCTCAACTTGGAAAACCATAACGCCTGTTTCTTGGTCGATACCTGCTTCATCTTGAATTTCTGGTGGGATGGCAACGGTGTTGGCAATTAAGCCGAGGTAGGCTTTTTTGATTTTTCTGCCTGTGAGCAAGCGGTCGGTTATGATTTTGACTTTGTTGATGGGTATGGCGATTCCGCGTTGCCAGACGTATGCTGTGTTTATGCCGATCAGTTTGCCCTGTGCGTCTACGAGTGGTCCGCCTGAGAAGCCTGGGTTCAGTTTTGCGTCGGTGGCTATGACGTTTTCCATGGCGGTTCCTCGGAATCCAGTGAGGGTGCTGTCAGGGTTGGTGACTATGCCTGTGGTGGCGGTGGGTTGTTTCCTGTTGAACGGGTTCGCTATGGCTATGACGAATTGACCAGTGTTCAGGTTTGCTGAGTCGCCGATTTCTACGGGTTCAAAGTCGCCGTGTTCAACCTTGAGCAATGCGAGGTCGTTGTATGTGTCGGTGCCTACTACGCGGGCTTCGACTGTTTTTTCGCCTTGTCCAACGCGGACGGTGTTGCATCCTTGGAGAACATGGTTACAGGTTACTATGTAGCCTTGCTTGTCGAGGACGACACCTGTTCCTCGGGACATGCGTGCGTTTACGCTGACCACTGATTTGGAAAGTTTTTGGACGAGGTTGGTTGTCGCGTCACTGAGCGACTTTAACAATTCTAAACTGTTAAGGAGTTGACTCATGTGATTGCACCTTTACAGAATACAATGTGCATTAGGGTATTTGTTGACGGAGAATATGCGTTAGTCCGTCACAGCAGGCTACGAGGGTATGTTGTAAAAACGTTGGTCGCTGAAGTAGCCCACGTGCTGAGCTATGGGTACATGAGAAGTGCGTTGGCACGACTTGCTTATGTGTGTCATCAACTGGTAAGCTGCTTTCAAAGCGAGGTTCTGGTTGTAGCCGTGCAGGAACTTTGCCTCAATTGTGAGCGTGTTCAGGGCGATTTTAGCATCCATCTGGATGTCGCCGTCCTCAGTAACCCATTTCAGC
>CALMWK010000042.1 GCA_937873375.1 Candidatus Bathyarchaeota archaeon | reverse complement strand
TTGGTGATGAACTATTGAAAATGAAATAAGTACTGTACGCTCGTCTTCGAGTCTTGCTTTTACGGGTACGGAGATTAATTATTTTTTTGTTTGTGTTCGTAAGTTGTGGTTTTTTTCGCATAATCTAACTCTTGAAGCTGACTCTGATCTGGTTTTGCTGGGTAAGCTTTTGCATGAGGAGGGTTATTCTCGCAAGTTTAAAGAAGTGAGTATTGGTAGAGTCAAAATCGACTTCCTAGAGCGTGGCAAGGGCGAGATTCACGAGGTTAAGCGTTCTAAGCGTTTGGAGAAGGCACATCTCTTCCAGCTCCTCTACTACCTGTACTACCTCAAGAATTTGGGCGTTGATGTGAAAGGCGTGCTGCATTATCCGCTACTAAAGCGGACGGTACCCGTTGAGTTGACCGACGAAAACATCAAGGAACTTGAAAACGTCCTGCAAGAAATGGGCAAAATCACCGCTCTGCCCCAGCCGCCCACAGTGGAGAAGAAAGGGTTCTGCAAAAAATGCAGTTACTACGAGTTATGTTGGTGCTAAAAACATGGCAAAAAACTATTATATCCTAAGCAGCGGAAGACTCCGACGCGAAGAAAACACCGTCTACTTCGAAAACGTTAACGGAAAAAAAGCCATCCCCATCAACGACATCTACGCCATATACGCCTACGGCGAACTGGACATAAACACGAAACTCCTTAACTACCTTACCCAGAAGCACATACCCATCCACTTCTTCAACTACTACGGCTACTACTCAGGCAGCTACTACCCACGCGAACACCTGCTCTCAGGCTTCCTAATAGTAAAGCAAGCCGCCCACTACATGGACAAAACAAAACGCCTAGAAATAGCCAAGGAATTCATAAACACCGCCAGCTACAACATCCTCAAAAACCTCCAGTACTACCGCAAACAAGACAAGCCCGTTGACGTCTACATAGAAGAAATCGAGAAATGCCGAACCGAAATCGACCACGTTAACATGATCTCCGAACTGATGAGCGTGGAAGGACGCATACGAAGCCACTACTACTCAAGCTTTTGCGAAATACTCAGGGCAGGATTCGAGCTGGAAAAACGGGTCAAAATGCCGCCTGACAACATGATGAACTGCCTCATAAGCTTCGGCAACTCCCTAATGTACACAACGACCTTGTCAGAAATTTACAACACCCAACTGAACCCCACCATCAGCTACCTGCATGAACCAGGAGAAAGACGCTTCTCTTTGAGCTTGGACGTGAGCGAAGTGTTTAAACCTATTATCGTGGATCGAACCATCTTCAACCTCGTGAACAACCGCCTAATAAAATCCACGCATTTCCTCCAAGAGCTAAACTACTGTTACCTGAAAGAGGATGGAAGAAAACTCTTCGTGCAAGAATACGATGAAAAACTCAAAACTACTGTTATGCACCAAACTCTTGGCCGCAAAGTGTCCTACCAACGTCTCATACGCTTAGAATGCTACAAGCTGGTCAAGCATCTTCTAGGCGAGAAAAAGTACGAAGGCTTCAAAACAGGGTGGTAAAACAATGTACCTCATAGTCGTGTATGACATAGCTGTTGAAAGAATAGATAAGGTGCGAAAGTACCTTAAGCAATACTTGAACTGGGTGCAGAACTCAGCCTTCGAAGGAGACCTTAAAGACGGCGAAGCGGAGAAAATAAAAATAGGTTTAAGGAAGCTCATAAAAGAAGAAGAGGACTCCATAATACTCTATGAGACTCCTGATAGGCGATGGGTCACGAAAGAGGTTTTAGGCATAGAAAAAAGCGAGGTCACAACCGTAATCTAGTCAGCATTTATAAATCCAGCGCACTATTGCACCATGACTTTTCAGAAGCCCAAGAAAGCTTAAATTCCATCGCCCAATAGTAAAAACAAGCGTAAATCGCGCCCTGTTGAAATCGAGCTAAGGTAGAATTGAAATAGAACACTACAAGCCTACAAGAGCAAAACATGAAGGGTTGAAATCGAGCTAAGGTAGAATTGAAATGCATGTGTCATGTAGTGTATTCGTACTTTTCTAAGATAGTTGAAATCGAGCTAAGGTAGAATTGAAATTATAACATAACTAAAACGCCCTAATATAGTACTATAAGTTGAAATCGAGCTAAGGTAGAATTGAAATGCGACAACGTCAAACATGAAATCTATGCGAGTAATGGTTGAAATCGAGCTAAGGTAGAATTGAAATGCCGCCTCCTATTCGGGGCGGAATATAGGTGCCAACGTTGAAATCGAGCTAAGGTAGAATTGAAATTTATCTCCTTCACGTAGTATGTCTTTCAGTAATCTAGTTGAAATCGAGCTAAGGTAGAATTGAAATAGAACACTACAAGCCTACAAGAGC
>CALMWK010000041.1 GCA_937873375.1 Candidatus Bathyarchaeota archaeon | reverse complement strand
ATGACTTCTTCAATTGGAAGAGCTTGAAAACGCGTGGGGGATTCAATTGTGGCTTTTACGACACCTTTGAATTGCAGACTTTTAAGAATCGCGTAAACTTGCGATTTATGCATTCCTAAACCTTTAGCGGTCTCTCTGCCCCTTAGCGAACCCTTTCTGGAAAGGTAAATGTAAACTTCTGTCTCTTTTCTTGTGAGCCCCAGTATTCTGAATGCGTTTACAGTTTTTTCGTCCAAGTTTGCGCCTTCTCCAACTGCTCAAGCCTGGTTTATGGTTACTTAAAATCGACCTTATGTCTGCCATATACAAATGCTTTCCAAAGATTTAAGAGTTTATTTTCACGATTCCCCTACAATGTACAATTCCACTAGTAAGCTTAATCTCTAAGAACAAACTTAAACTCTATTTCCACCGATACATCCATGACGACGGACCCAACGGATGCTGCAAGTCTGAAAACTTGCTGCTGTGATGGCGGAAGTTCACCCAAACATGGGACAGGTGGACCGGGCATAACTTCCCACGCCGAGAGAGCTTAGCCAAGCTTAAAGCGACGCTTAGCTGTGAGGTTAAGTGTTAGGTTACGTTGGGAGACAAACCGCCCGTGAAACGTCTTGTTTTCGATTGGGGGGCTGGTTTGCTTAGTTAGTTGCTGCTACGGATTTTTAGATAACAGTTTTTGTATGTATTGAATTTGCGTAATCTGCTGCGCTATGGCAGAACTTGCCTACTTCGGGACTAAATTCTTAAATGCACAAAAATAATGTATGGTACGAGAACCGAGCTGGACTACCGTGGATATTGAAAAAAGAATCGAGCTTATCTGCAGACCTCCAACTGAAGAAGTTGTAACACCCGAAGACCTCCGCAAACTTCTCGAAACGGAGGAACATCCAATAGCCTACAACGGTTGGGAGCCTTCAGGTTTAGCACATCTTGGAACAGGCGTTATTTGCGCTTACAAAATGAAAGATTTCGCTGAAGCGGGCGTTCATTTTAAAGCTTTTTTGGCAACGTGGCATGCTTGGCTTAACAACAAACTCGGCGGGGACCGCGAATTAATCCGTAAAGCTGCAGACCTGTTTCGTCACTCGTGGCTCGCGCTTGGTGTTCCAGGCGACAAAATTGAATTTATCTATTCAGACGAGCTCTATCAGGACATAGATTTCTGGGCGAAAACTGTTATTATCGCCAAAAACCTCACCCTCGCGCGCACTACGCGCACGCTGGAAATC
>CALMWK010000040.1 GCA_937873375.1 Candidatus Bathyarchaeota archaeon | reverse complement strand
TAGAACATTTTTAACTTTTAAGCTGCCCAAACCAGCCCAACAAGACTGACACGCTGGTCCAAACTATGTAGAAGTTCAATAGAGGATATTCTCAAGAACATATTGCCCTTAGAAATTGTATTTTTCAGGGAAAAAAGAAGTTGTACCTGTGACATCTCCACTTTGGTGTGGGTTCAAATCCCTCCCACCCGCCACTAATTAAAAAATTACTCCTGTGATAGTTTACTGCCGGATTGTCTGATATTTCTGTGTGAATTGTTGTAGTGTTGAACACATAGCCAGTATTGTGTAGCACTACATGCGACTTTATATCCTAGAAGCCCACTCTGAAAACACGACTCAAACGTTTCCAAACGTTAGAATTTGCTTGAGTGAAAAGTGATGGCGAAA
Source organism: Candidatus Bathyarchaeota archaeon (assembly GCA_937873375.1). Taxonomy (GTDB): domain Archaea; phylum Thermoproteota; class Bathyarchaeia; order Bathyarchaeales; family Bathycorpusculaceae; genus JADGNF01. Next base: position 2,951 of record CALMWK010000040.1, on the reverse strand, counting down.
AATTTAGTCTTTGGAACCCTGCTTCTACTTCTTCTCGTTCTAACTTGTTCTGAAGCCACCCTAACTTTTTCGGCGACAACGCCAGAGGCTTCTAAAATCAAAATCTATGTAGGTCCAACCAGCGTGTTGGCGGATCACAAAACGTACGACTCCATCGTTGTACAACTGCAGGACTCCAGAGGCACACCCGCCAGAGCAAAAGAGGACACCCTGATTCGGTTATCTTCGTCGCTTACTAACGTGGGCGACGTTGACCCGACAATTACCATACAGAAAGGGAGCACCTGTGCATCTGCTAACTTCTACGCGACTTATACCCCAGGCACCACCACTATTACCGCCACAGCCTCAGGCTACCTTTCTGTCCAAGCATCCATAACCACAGTTGGACCGATACCCTCTGCGCTTGCGGTGTATGGCTTTCCTCCACTTCTACCTGCTGACGGCGGCACCTACAACGCCGTGGTGGTGCAACTGCAAGATTCCAGTGGTTCCCCTGCGCCCGCTCCAATTGAAGGTGTGCAAGTGACGCTTTCTTCCTCCAACGCCACTATTGGAATGGTTGACCCTTCAGTAATCATCAGCGGAGGCAGCACATACGCGGTTGCAAGCATAAAAACCACTCAAAACGCCACGGGGTCGGCGGTTATTACGGCAATTGCGTCAGGCTATTCTTCTAAACAGGCAACAATCACAGTCCAGCAGATTAACACGCAGCCAACCAGCGTCAAGGTTTATGTTGGACCACCAAAAGTGCTTGCCGACGGGAAAACCTACGAGCAAGTTGTCGTTCAACTGCAAAATGCCGCAGGTAAAATTTCTCAAGCCCTTCAGGACATAGTAGTAACTTTGTCATCGTCAGCCGCAGATAAAGGTACAGTAGAGGAAAAAATCACCATACCCCAATCAAAATCTTATGCTTTGGCAAAATTTAGCACAACTTTCAGCTCAGGTACCACAACCATAACGGCTGCTGCCACAAATTGCACAAGCAGCCAAGCAACTTTAACCACAGTTGGACCAACTCCATCCAAACTAGCCGTTTACTGCGCGCCTTCGTCGTTACCTGCTGACGGTGGGTCCTATAAGTCCATCCAAGTGCAACTTCAAGATTCCCGAGGAAAACCTGCAAAGGACCCGATGGGAGACATAACTGTATATTTGTTTTCTTCAGTGCCCGACGCTGGCAACGTCAGCTCAATGCTAACAATTCCATTCGGAGAAACCTACGCCACTGGAACTTTCTACGCAGGATGCACCGCTGCCTCAACCATGATTACAGCCCAGACATCCGGCTACAGTTCTGGACAGGGAAAAATCACAACTTACCTCATTGACCCAATCTTCTTGGATGTCTCTGTTACAGCCGACTCCTCAGCAGTTAAGCCTGAAGAACAGACAGCCCTAAGCGCTTACGTTGCCTACAACGGTTCAACCCCAGCGTTGAGCGCTACAGTGAAATTTTCGTCAAATAAAGGCGGAAACTTTTCAGCGATAACTGACGAGGGCAACGGTTACTACACAGCAGTTTTCACGGCTCCCAAGGTTTCAAGGCAAACCGTTTGCACCATCACGGCGAACGTCACTAAAACCGGTTATGAGAGCGCTGCTGGGAACGTAACAGTCACAGTAGAACTCGCGCCCACAAACTCTTCAACTACTATGCGGTTGCGCATTGTCGAAGACGACGGTAACCCCGTGAGTGACGCAGCCATCACTTCAGAGCCCACCGATAATGGGGTGAACTTGAACGGTATCACAAACGAAACAGGTTACGTAACCTTCACAAATGTCTTGGGAGGAGATTACACAATCCAAATCGCAAAAGAGGGGTATGACACTAAAACAGAAACAATCCAGTTCATTGCGGGTCAAACAGCTCTCCAGACAGTGAATCTGTCCAAAGCATCATCCATATTCTCATTGCCGGTGATTATTGGAATAGTTGTAGCCGTTGTTGCTGTGATAGTAGTTTTCTTGCTGATTCGAAGCCGCAAAGGCGAGGAGCCAACGCAGCAACCGAACTACCAATTTAAGCCCAAAGGCGGCAAGAAAAAGTCATCGCTCGCCAAGTGGTAAAGCGTCTGCCTTGTAGGGTGTCTATCTTTTTCTTCTACCCCTACCCCTCTACGCTTTTGACGCATTTCGTTTGTGCATGCTGACTGAAAAGAGGATTTGTTTTAATACTGCCTGCTTTAACATGAAAATGGAATCTCATGATAGGCATAGTTTTAGCGCTGATTTCCGCGGCAATGTCAGGCTTATCCATAGTTTTAGCCAGAAAGCACTCCAGCGAATCAAATGCCTTCAACATGAGCTTAATCATAACCTGCGTTGGCATGGTCATCCTTTGGCCTTTGGCTATAATGTTGACCGCATTTGGCACGGTTAACCTTGAGGGGTTCTTGTTTTTTGCCTTAAGCGGGGTGCTGTCGCCGGGAATTGTGAGGCTGTTATACTATAGGGGTATGCGAACGCTGGGTGCATCAGTGACCTCGTCAATATATTCAATTTACCCCTTGTACAGCACGTTGTTCGCGGTTATATGGCTAAACGAAATACTATCGATATGGAACATGCTCGGCATCACCTGCATTGTGCTTGGCATAATTTTTATGGAAATGAACAACTACAGAAAAAACGGTCAAGACAAGGGCAGATGGAAAAACATAATCTTTCCCTTGTTGGGTGGCTTAACGTTTGGCGTTTCCAGCGTAATCAGAAAATACGCCTTGGACATCTGTAACACTCCAATCTTGGGCGTAGCCATCGGATACACTTTTGCGCTTCTACCCTACGCATTAATACTTTTATCGTCGACACCTACCCGCAAACAGTTAAAGTTGAAACGCGACCTAAACTGGTTCTGGATTGCTGGGATTAGCCAAGCAGTAACGTGGATTTTGGCTTACTATGCATTAAGCTTTGAGCAAGTGTCAATAACTACGCCG
>CALMWK010000039.1 GCA_937873375.1 Candidatus Bathyarchaeota archaeon | reverse complement strand
CAGCCCATTTTGCTCTCCAAGGCTTTTCTTTCACAAAAAAAGAAAGAAAGGAAAAATGTTTGTTTTTACTTGCGTTTTTTAAGGAAAACTGCTGCAACTGCGGCTACGATGATGATGACTGCGGCTGCTGCGGCGATTATGTAGATGTCAGTTGAAGGCGCTGCTTCTGGTGGAGGCGCAACTGATGGCGAGGCTGTTGGAGCTGTCGTTGGTGCGGTAGTCGGGGCAACTGTAGGCGCGGTTGTCGGAGCCACACTAGGTGAAGCTGCTGGAGCTGATTCTATGCCTATGCCTGTTGATGCTGATGATCCCCAGTAAGAGTTGCTGCCTTCGAACGTAGCGAAAATTTTGTAGGTGCCTTCAACTGGTGGAGTCCACATAACACGGAAAGTACCATCAGGGTCACTCGTAACCGTGCCGATGTCCTGCCAGTTTCCATTAGGGTCAATAGCTGTCAGTTTCACTGGAACACCGATCGCGTCAGATGGGCATGGCTTTTGCATATACAAATACTCCATCCACGAACCCTGGCTTGCATCAGACATCGCTGGAACAGTATTGAACTCGCCTGTTTCAACTAGGTTTTTGGCGCCTGCGCAAATGTCAGTGACTGTGCCCTCGATTAGGACGTTAGAGCCTTTTGCGGTTACTTTAGGTGATGCTGTTACTGTAGTGGCGCTGGGTCCCTTACCGATGCAGTAGATTTGTCCGTCGTAAGCGTTGAGGTAGGCTAGGCATCCGTCTGCAACAGGCCATGGTGTTTGGCCAAATGAGCCTACTGCACCCCAGCCTAGTATGGTCCATAGTTCCGCTCCAGTTGTAGCATCGATACAGCGTACTTTTTCACCCTTCCACATAGGCGAAGTCGGTGAGTGCTCACTGCTATAACAGTAAACTTTGCCGTCAGCAATAGCGCCGATGAAAAGCGGATAGTTACCGTACGGAGTATCAAGACCGCCATAAGTGCTGTTACCAACACCGCCATTACCGTACGTCCACTTCAGAGTGCCAGTCAAAGTATCATAGCAGTAAAGTAATGAACCATAGCCGCCTGTTGTGTACAAGTTGCCGTAAGCACAGTAACCTTGTTGCCCTGGAGTTCCGACTTGGCCAAAGTATGCAAAGGCTGTTGGGTTTCCAACTGGACCCCACAACAAGTTGCCGTTGTCTAAGCTGTATCCTAGCCACTGCATAGTTTCTTTGTCAGTCATGGTGAATACGCGGTTTACTGGGTCTATTGGTCCCATTTGTCGAGTTAGGTTTCCTGCGGGCGCTGCGTAGTTTTTCATCCATAATACTTGGCCTCGTGTCTGAGGCTTCAAGCTAACCACGAACACAGTGCGAGGATCTGGACTTCCATATCCACTGAACATCGACGAGGTTGGGCTGACGCCAGCGCTGCCAAGTAAGAAGTCTTCAGCGGCAACGTAGTTTATGCTCGCGCCTGGAGGTAATGGTTGTGATAGCGTCACGTTCCATGAATAAGAAGTGCTTGAGTCAATGGTCTTTCCTACGGGTCTCCACTGGTAAGTGTCAGAGCTAGTGCCTCCTGGGTCGCCTGTCTCGCCTGGTGCTGCAGTGTTGTTCCACATTGCCAACCAAGTCGAAGGACCAAATGGAGACGCCCCACCGAGTGTTGCCATTAGTATTTCTCCGTTTGGACCACGTGCTGCGCTTCCTGCGCCGCCAAAGAAGCCAGCTGGACTTCCCGCGGTGTTGGTCAGATTAAACAAGTTTTCTCCAGTGAGTGGGTCATAGGCTATCCAGTTGTTAGGTTGCGGTGGGAGTCCAAAGAAAGCTGCAAAGGGATTTCCGGTGCTTGCCCAGAGGTATCCGTTCATGATGACGCCGTGCTGGTTCATAGATTCGTAGTCGTAGAGTTGACCAAACGTTGGAGCAAATGATGAGGCCAAGAAACCGCTGCCAACAACTGGGTAATCCTGGTACCAAAGGGTCTCTCCAGTTTGCAGATCTACGCAGACGTATCCTCCGCCTACAGCTTCGTCGCCTCTAGGCAGAGGGTAGTAGAGTCTTCCTTGAAGGATCAGTGGATTGCCAAATTCACCCTCGTATGAAAGCCCAGTATAGTAGCCCACGCCAGGGATGTTATAGCTTCCTCCGACGACTCCTCCGAACTGAAGCTGCTTTGTCCACATTACGTGCGCACTGTTAGGAGCTGAACCATCAGGTTGGATAACACCAACAATCTGGGGTGCACCCAAATAGTTTGATGCAATAGTTGCCCAGTTGGTATTCTGGCCTTCTATAGGGCGCGTCCAGTATCTGTTTGGGAGCCCATAGTCTTCGACCGCAGTGATTTGGTCTGTCTGCACAACAAGTGTCGATGTGGCGCTGCTTCCTAAAAAGTAGTCACCGATGAAGACTCCGGGTGTACCGGGTAGTCCGTTGTCGGGGTTATATAGAGATGCCGTCTGACCTGGGAAAGTGAATTTGATAGTGTATGTGCCGACTTGAGTGGGTGTGTATGATGTAAAAGCTGTTGATTCTGCGTAGGATGTGAATGGCCCTTTCGTTTCAACTTGGCCATCGGGCTTTGTGATCGCAATGGAATAGTGGGTCCATCTGTCACCAGCAATTCCCACGGCTGATGGTGGAACCTTGTCAATCCACATGGTAATTGATACAAGTTGATTAACGCCTACAGGGTTAGGTGATACAAAGACATAGGCGTACGTCGGAATGTTGGTCCATGGAGGGTCATGGGCGCTAGCGATGGAAAGCAAAGCAGAGAAAGATAACGCAGTAGTTAGCAACAGAACAAAAACTATAGTTGCAATTTTGTTTTTTTGAATTTTCATTTTTTTCTCTCCTTTTTTATGTCGATTGAGTTTCTTGGAAAAGAATTATAAGTATTATTAATCAGTGCCTCTTGTAAATACCCAAAAAATTTAAGCGCACAAAGAGCCAATATACCAATAGGAAGAACGTCTTATTGTCGGAGAGATTTTATGGTTGAAGATGAGGAAATTCAGACCCTAATGGATTTAGGGCTTAGTCTTTTGCAGGCGAAAGCGTATCTTGCCCTTGCCGCGTTGGGAACCGCAACAATAAAATCCGTTGCAAAAACTGCAAATATGGCTCAACAAGACATCTACCGATTAATGCCTAAACTTCAGAAAATGGGTTTGGCAGAAAAAATACTAACCGCACCAACTACATACAAAGTGACTCCGGTAAAAAGCGGTGTACCCATTCTTCTTCAACGTCGGGCACAAGAATATGCGGAACTGGAAAAGAAAACCGAGAAGTTGCTTAATAGCGCACATGAAAGTAACCTTAATACAGTATTGTATGATGAGGAGTCACAGTTCGTAATTACTTCTGAAAAGACACTTCTTTACAGAAAGTTTGAAAAAGAAAACCGAGCAGCTCAACAAAGCATAGATATGGCGGGTAAATGGGAAGGCGTCAAGGTTGCACTGTTTTATTATCTCCAAGGGGAATTCAGGAAAGCGATGAAGAAGGGGGTAAGAATTCGGATAATCACGGAACAGCATGAGGGCGACAAATCAATGCTAAAGATTCTGAGAGGTTTAAAGAAGAATCCGTTGTTCGGGATCAGATACTTACCCAGTCCTGTTCCATTAAAGACAGTAATCTATGACGACAAAGAAGTGAACATGTGTATAGCCATATCGCCAGATAGGGACGTACCTAGTTTATGGTCGAATAATCCGAATTTTGTAAAAGTGATGATAAGTCACTTTGAAGAAATGTGGAATATTGCACGAGAAGACGAATCAGAAAATACCATATTACCTTCAAGCAAAAAAATCCTAAGTCACTAACCAAAAGCTACATAAAAACCACATCAATTTACGAAACGTTATGGGCAACGTCAGTGAAAAGGACAAAGAATGACTGGCCAATACACAAACAAGAGGACAAAAAAAGGTTTACTTAAAGCCAGCTTTGGGGAGAGTAAACTATTAACCTTGTATGCTGCATTCTATTTGCTGATACCGCATGAACCTCGAAGAGTACACCAAAGAAAAACTCTGGCAAATACTCGTGGATATAACCCACGCCAACGTCATGTATCCCACTCATAAAGCTTACACGCGAGACTCCATATTGCAGGAAAAACATGACATCACACCCGACGAATTAGCGGCGAGGCTGAATATGCCTGTGGGTGAAGCGCTGGTTATTTTGCAGGAACTACAAGCAGAAAACAAGGCCACAGTATAGTTTTCCGTTTTGGAAAAAGTTTGGGGAGAATCGCACAGTTGCGGCGAAACTGAATTTTTGCATAATTGAGAGGTAAAGCAAGGCGATATGCTTAAATATTCATAACGGCTTTTTGGAAAAAGTGAAGTGACAAAAATGAACACAACAACCAAACTCGTTGCAGTAATAGCGATAGTAATAATTGCAGTTTCAATAGGCGCATACGCTTACATCCAAACCTCACAGCAACCAGCCCCGACACCTTCGCCCACAGCAACTCCTACGCCAACCGCAACTCCCACACCTACCCCATCTCCAGTCACCCTGATAGTCTCGTCAACAACGAGCCTTTATGAGACAGGCGTTGAAAACGACGCAATCAAACCAGCCTTCGAAGCAAAGTACCCGTGGATAACCTTGAACTTCCTCGCGCAGGGAACAGGCGCAGCTATACAGACAGCCATGAGAGGCGACGCGGACATGATCATGGTGCACTCTCCATCACAGGAAGCGGGGTTTTTAGCTGATGGGTACGGTGTGAACCGCAAAATCATAGCATACAACTTCTTCGTCATCGTTGGACCCGCAGATGACCCAGCACACATCACTGGCATGACCCCCGTAGAAGCCCTAACAACCATAAAGACTCTGGGAGAGCAAGGACAAGCAACTTGGGTTTCAAGAGGTGACGGCTCAGGAACTCACTCTAAAGAGAAGAGCCTTTGGAGCGCTGCAGGCGTAAACGTGACTGAGGTCAGAACAGAAACTTCGTGGTATCTAGAGTCTGGGCAAGGAATGACCGCTACACTACAAGTCGCCAATGAGAAAAACGGATACACACTAACCGACTTGGCAACTTACCTCACCAACAGCAACAGCGGCAACATTCAGATGACAATAGTGGTGGAAGCCTCAAAAGACCTACTGAACGTTTACAGCGTAATAGCAGACAACCCACTGAATGCAAACCTCACAAACACACAATTTGAAGCTTCAATGCTGTTCATAAACTGGCTTGTTTCAGATGAAGGACAACAATTGTTAGCAGATTACGGAACAGAAACCTATGGAAAGCCACTTTTCAGCCCATACATTCCACTGCTTAGCGGAAGCAACGACACACTATTAGGCTGGATACAAAACTACGCTTTCATCAACGGAACTGAATGCCCACCTGAATACCGATACAACGCAGGCAACCTGTACGGCGCCGCAACACCATCCGCCATCATGGCACCCGTAGCTGCACCAATTCCGTCAAAGGAAAAATAAACTTTCAAGCGGAGTATGTCCAGAAAGCTTAAACAACAATCTCCTTATTTTCTTTGTGATTATTAATGACCGACGTCATAATACAAGCCTTTGAAGAAGCATTTAGACTAATCTTCAGCGGCGACCCTGAAGTTTTTTCTGTAGTCGGCAGGTCACTGTACGCGTCAGGTTTTGGAACTTTATTGGCATGCACATGGAGTATTCCTATTGCCATATTCATAGGGTTGTATTCGTTCAGAGGAAAATGGATAATCAAAGGCATATTCAACTCGTTAATCGGAGTGCCAACAGTTGCTTTAGGTTTGTTGCTTTATCTATTTTTGTCGAAACAAGGAGCATTCGGGTTCCTTCACCTACTTTATACGGTTAATGGAATAGCAGTTGGTCAAGCAATATTGGTCACACCACTAATTGTTACGTTTGTCAGCAGTGCCTTGAGTACGGCTGATGCTCAACTGCGAGACCTTGCCAAAACACTCGGTGCGTCTGACTTACGGACGAATTTAACTTTAATGAGAGAAACAGTGTGGTCGATGACGCTGGCGGTGATAGCGGCGTTCAACCGTGGTTTTGGAGAGTTAGGTATAGCCATGATTGTTGGAGGAAACATATTCCAGCAAACAAGAGTACTAACAACCTCTATCGCCGTGGAAACAAACCTGGGAAACTTCGAAATCGCGATGGCATATGGCATAGTCCTAATGACGGTAGTTATCGCAGTGACATTAACAATTAATCTGGTAGAAAGGCTCAGGCAAGAAGAAGTGCCGTGGAAGTGGAAACGGATTTGGAAAAGCAGACTTCTAGATTAACCATAGGGGAGATTAAATGACCGTGAGCCTAAAACTCCAAGAT
>CALMWK010000038.1 GCA_937873375.1 Candidatus Bathyarchaeota archaeon | reverse complement strand
ACAAAGTTTACTTCGGAGACACTGTTGTCGACAGCAACCAATCGGCAGGTTACTATGTGAGTTCAAACTTCACCATCCCCGAGGTTCCCAGCGGAAACTATACCGTAACCCTAGAAGATGTGGCGATAGACTATAACATAACTTCATCTTTAGTGGTCAACACTGCCTATGTTGCAGAAGCAGTTGTTCCAGCGTCTCCCGCGCTTTTGCAGGAAGGCAATGATGTGGTTCTCAACGTCGCAATTACTGGTGGTCAACCAGACACTTCTCACAAAGCAAACATTACTGTTATGTTGCCTTCTCCCCTTTCCACAAACTTTACACAACTTGTCTCGTTAAACCTTGGATCTACGGGGGCTGCACATGCCCAAATTACTTTTCCAGCCGCAAGTTTTCAGCCCTCAAGCTCCACGACCATCTACACAGGGCAATATACCGTGTATTTCAACCAGTCTGAAGGTTTAGGGCAAAGTCAATTCTTCGTAGGAATAACTGACGCAAACTCTTACCACAAAGATGACACAGTAAAAGTACGCGCTGTGGGTTATCAACCAAGCCAAACTGCCACCCTGACAATTCTAAATCCTTCTGGAACCAGCGTTTTATCGCAAACAGTGACTGCTTCAGCCCAAGGCGTAATAACCTCCGACTGGACAATTCCATCCACCGCCACCATGGGAGAATATAATATAACCATAACCCCTCAAACCAATCCCAAGGCAGTTCATGACTCCCAAACTTTCACAGTTCCTGGGTATGAAACAACCATAAACACGTTCAACTTGGCAGGAGACCGTGGTCCATATCTTGACATTGAAGCTGTAGACCACGCAACAAATACCGTAACCACGGGGTCATCTGGGTATTATGGTTCTACAGTGTTGAATCTCGAAAAAGGTAACAGCACAATTACCGCGTACTGGAATGAAGTGAAGGTCGGTGAAATCGAGGTTTCTATAACTGGAGCAGCTACCTACGACATAACCTGTCAGTTAACCAACTTAAAAATTATAGTTCAGGACAAAAACGGAATCGTCATACCCTC
>CALMWK010000037.1 GCA_937873375.1 Candidatus Bathyarchaeota archaeon | reverse complement strand
GAAAGTGATGGTGCAGCAGCTCTCCGAGAACCCAGAAGCAAAACTCGCAAAAATAAAACCCGAAAAACTAGCAAAAACCACCATGGGCAGAATCGACATAACCTACATGACGGGAAAACAGCACCAATATCCAAAACCTGACGTTTTTCCCGAGAAAGGTTAATTAGCTAAAATAGCGAGTATTCAAGAGGCGTCTAAAGCCCAGGTAGTATAGTTCGGTCCAGTATATGCGGCTGTCGCCCGCAGGACCCGGGTCCGAATCCCGGCCTGGGCGCCACTTCAATTTTAACGAGAAAAACCTCGGCTGAATTTTTTTGTAAGCAGATGCCCGACAGTTAAAACTAAAGTTTGCCGAAATTGAAAACGGGTAAAAGAAAGTTATTGTTTCTTCTTCTTTTTTGATGGTTTAAATTTCACTTTAAAGACTGCGAAAGCTGCTCCAAAGGCGCCTATGGCAGTTAATGCTCCCAGTGGGGATTCTGGAACCACCATTATGTAAGCTAGAATCACAAGGTTGCACGAAGTTGTCAACTCAAAGGTTTCTCCAATTCCCAGCAGATCTTGGGCTGATGTGTTGGTGATGTCCACATATTGTTGGGGCCACATGCCTCTGGTTGAGGCTTTAACTTCAATGGTTGAACCAATTGGGGCATCTGGAGGCACTCTGATGTCGACTGAGGCTACTCCGCGAATATCCGTGTATGTTACCATCGGGTTCACGTATGTCGAATTTAACTGTTGAATTGAGCCTGGCGCGTTGAGCATAGCACTGAAGAGTACCCTAACGTTTGGTCGAGGAACTCCGCTGGCGCTTGTAAGCTGCGCTCTGAACGTGACAACTTCATTTGGGTTGGCTTTCACAGATGCCATGTTGCCCGTTACAGGCCAAATCCAAGTGAACTGATCTGTATTCCTGGCGACATCTTTGCCGTAGGCTGAATCTGCAAGGTTTTTGCCTGCGTTATCAAGGTTTGTGTCAAGCCAAGATTCAGCGTGGTAATTACCGTTCAAAAGCCTCCAGATGGCTACTTGGGCAGTGGCTGCGCCATAATTGTCTGCCGGATAATTCCACGTTAGCAAATAACTTACAGCTCTCCACTCTACACTATCCGGAACAGGATTCAAGGTGGCGGAGTATTTCTGGTTTACATACAGCAGTTTATCGTAGTTGATGCAGTATGCAACCGTCTGATATTCAGATATGGTTGAGCTGCTAATTTTAACCGGGATTTCTCCCACCCAATAACCATTTGACAGGGTGCCCCTAGCCCCTGTGCTACCACTGTAGGGATCCATTATGTAAACGTCAACCGCTGTTTGCGCGAAGACAGTTGAAACTGTTGCTGCAAGTACTAGCGCTAAAAGCGCCACCGCAAACACTGCCTCTTTTCTCATGTTACGTGTGTCTCCAGTCTCAATATTCACAATAAGGGCTGTGGAGAAACCAATATATGCGAGATTTCTGAGGTTGCAATGAGTCGATTTTCGATATATGTGCCGAGCAGTTTTGGGGAACGTTTTGTTCTCTACACTTTTGGGTGTAGTCTTCCATCAAAATCCGGTTAGGTTATCCTGTTTTTTGAGTTCTTTTAATACGGAAAACATATGAGAACAGTAAACACTATTCCCAAGTAGCATGACCATAGCGTTGAAAGTTCCGCAGGTTGCTTCTTCAGACAATTGGTTAGTGGATGTCATAAAGCAGGTTAATCACTCTGCAATATCTGAAAACCAGATAGCCACCCGAACCAGCCAAAACAGTCTCTGTGTTTTGTGCAAGGGCTCCAGAAACCTCTGTGGCAAAACTCGTTGCCCAATCATGGTCAAAGTTAACTCCTTTCTCAAAAGTGTGCCTTTAATGTCCAGCGAAGACATCGCCGGTGTCTCGCCGCCAAGCGTGTTCATAGGCAGAATTGGTTACCCACATGTTTACGTTGGACCCCTTGTGCCTCCTGTTCACGAGGACACCAGCCTCTACGACCTGCCTGAGCAATGGTTCGGCAAGTCAATAGATGAAATTGTTGGCTTCCGCAGTTTACTTGTCCGCGGCAAGCACCGCGTTCATGTACAGGAGTTTGCGCAGGCTGGAAAAATAATGGACCAAACCCGCGAGTTAGCCCTAGCTGACACCAGCGTGGACATGGAGTTAAACCTCACCAAGAAGCCCCGCGGGTCCATATTTTTGAGTGATGATGTTCAGCCGTTTGGTCCAAGTGCGCCCATACGTGATTTGCATGTTGGTAACGCCCGGTTTGACCACCGCGTAGAAAAGGCGTATTATGATACAGACTTAAAATCTGCCCAAGCCGTTGTCGACCTCTACAACCGTGGCGTCATGGTTACTAAAATTCAGAAAGCCTTCAGCGTCGGCGCCTTCGGCATAGAGAAAAAGCGTCGGCTTGTTCCCACACGGTGGAGCATCACCGCTGTTGACGACATGATAAGCAAAAGTCTCGTGGAGCAGGTTAAGACTTTTCCAGAGGTAAACGAGTACCGCGTTTACGAATCCATTTATTTGGATAACGTTTTCGAAATTTTGATGATTCCCGCACAGTGGAGTTACGAGTCAATGGAAGCTTGGTATCCTGGTACAGTGTGGAATCCTAACGGAAACAGCGTTGCAATTTACTCTGACTGGGAAGGACACAACGGCAGAACCACATACGCGCAGATAGGCGGCTGCTACTACTCCGCACGCTTAGCAGTTTGCGAGCAACTGGTTAAAGAGCGTCGCCAAGCAACTGTGATTGTTCTGCGGGAAGCCCGACCAGGCTACATCATGCCCATCGGCGTCTGGCAAGTGCGCGAAAACGTGCGCAACGCCATGCGCCAAAAACCCTATCAATTCAAGAATTTGACTGAGTCGCTCAAGTTCATCAGCGGCAGGTTTGAAATTCCGCTGTCTCAGTGGATAATTCAGGGCAAATTGCTGCGGAATGCACTTTTCCAGAAGCGAATTAGTGACTTTTTTTCAGTCAGCACGGCGGCATAAAGACAAAAAGGGTTACTTGGGTTGTTTCTTTTCTAATTTGTTGTACTTGTCCATGGCGTATTTCACTACTTCCATGGCTTCCTTCGCGTTTTTCCACTCCCTTACTTTCGCCCATTTGTGCGGTTCCAGTCGCTTGTAGGTTTCGAAGAACTCCTGAATTTCCTTAAGTTGGTGTTTGTGTATGTCGCTGATGTCATGGTAGCCTTCAAATCGTGCGTCACTTACAAGTACTGAGAGAATTTTTGCGTCTAATCCTGCTTCGTCTTCAATTATCAGGGCGCCTATGGCGCGTACTTTGACTACGCAGCCCACTTCCAAAGACTCGTAGCTTAGCACCATGATGTCTAAGGGGTCGCCGTCGTCAAACCATGTCTGTGGAACAAATCCGTACTCCACAGGGAAAACTACTGATGAGGGTATGATTCTGTCTAGAACGAAGGCTTCCCAGTCTTTGTTGTATTCGTACTTGTCTCGGGCGCCGCTTGTAACTTCGATAACCATGTTTAACAGTTCTGGCGGTTTATCTCCCGCTGGAAGGTCCTTCCAAAAGTTCACCACTTACTACACCTTCAGAAGCAAAAGCTGCTCTGGTAAATTTAAGCATTCTTCACCACAAAAACCAAAGGCGAATGGTTACTGGCTGTCTTCCCCGAAAAACGTTTCTAACTTGGCGTTTTTTGTCTTCTTCAGAACTTCTGCGCATTTCTTTGGGTCTAATTCTTTAAACTCCAAACCCATAGTTGCAAGGATTCTTTGTACGTCTTTGCCTAGGCTTGGAGCAACGAGCACTCCTCGGAGTTCACGGTTTATCTTGGCTTTGATGGGTTCGATGTATTTGGCAAGTTGCAGGGCAGCCTCTTTCGTGGCAGTTTTCCTCTTCACTTCAATTATGACGAGTTTTCCGTCTTTGTCTTCACCGTAGATATCCACGAAACCAGGCTCGACCTTCTTTTCCCAGCTAATCGGTTTGAAACCTTCCTCAAAAAGTTCAGGTTTCATTAGAATTGCTCTGTGCATGTCGTCTTCAGTGGCGTGAAGCAAAAAATCTCCTGAATCGTTGAGGCTTAATGCGGAGACCATGTAGATTTGGTTGAAGGTGACGAGGACGCTTTCGCGGGGTTTCTGTCTTACGCCGTGGACTTCAAGTTTGTTTTCTTTGGTTTGGACGTGGAAGACGCTGCCTGCAGGTTGCCAGTTAACAGGTTCATATCCGACTGGACGATGAACCAGAAGTGCGCCGTCTTCTTTGATGATTAGGAGGCGCTCACCAAGTTCAAGCGTGGACCTCGCCCGCCCACTGTAGTGTACATGGCAGTTGCCAGCTACGATGATGGTTCTTTTTTGCAGGAGAGCCTTCTCTATGGCTGTTTTTGCTTCGGTGAGTTTTGGGTTCGTAAGAACTGTTAGTTTGTCGGGTTCCTGCAAGGTTGGTCAGCAATAGTTTTAGATGTGCCCTGTACATAAAAATTGTTGAAGGCCCACAGTATGAGTAGGTGGAAGCAGAAACGTTCAGTTATGCGGCGTTACGATTTGACAGCTCAGATGTATGACCAGCGGTACTGTGAGGAGCAGGAAGCCAAGTACAAAGCCGCCCTAGAAGGCTTAACCATAACCCAAAGCAGTGTATTGTTGGATGTTGGGTGTGGCACCGGCCTGTTTTTCAGCCACGTAGCCGACAAAGCTGAGGCGGTTGTGGGTGTAGACGTTTCTCGTGGGCTGCTGCTTCAGGCAAAACAACGCGTCAGAGGTTACGGCAATGTTTTTGTGGTGCAAGCGGATGCTGACCATTTGCCTTTCAAGCAGGGTTTTTTCAGTTTTGTTTTCGCTTTCACAGTGCTTCAGAACATGCCTAAACCCGTGGAGACACTCAAGGAGATTAAGCAGGTTGCAAGTCGTGAGGCTTCTGTTGTGGTTACGGGTTTGAAGCGTGCTGTCGATTTGGCGGTTCTCGGGGAATGGTTGGAGCATGCAGGGCTGCTGGCGGTTTCCCTTCGGGATGATGATGCCCTTCAGTGCCATGTAGTGGTGGCTGTTCAAGCGTAAAAAAACGCGGTTTTTATGGTTTTTATGTAGCTTTCTGCTTCTCCAGTGTTAACCGTATGATTAGACGTTCTTTTCAAGCAATATTTATATCAATAAAACTGCACTCAAATTTGCAATAGACAGTTATAGGACGTTGAACAGTCTGTTTCGACGCATCGAAGTCTATATGGTGGAACATGAACCATGCCGTTAAAAACCCAAAAACGCGACACGGCAGAAGCCCTCACGTTAGAGTGGATTTTACAAACTAAACACTACAAGTTAGCTCTCGACAAAAACCTTTGCGTAGGTTGCCAAATTTGCAGTTTAGCCTGCCCCAAAGAGGCAATTAAGCTGGAGAAGCAGCCGAAGGTCCAAGGTGAAAAAGCGAAGAAGGCTAAAGTTGACGTTGACTTGGCGAAATGCATTTTCTGCGGAATCTGCGACATCACCTGCCCATACGGCGCAGTGAAAGTCACGTTGAACGGTGACCACAACCTTATCGTGGTGGAGAAAGAAAGCTTCCCAGAACTTATCCGCGACATAAAAATCGATACCCGCAACTGCCCCAAAGACTGTGTAGCATGCGTCGAAGCTTGCCCGCTTGAACAACTCACAATATCTAAAGTAACCTACGACGGGAAACCCGTGGAGAACTTGGACGCTTTGTCTCCCAGCCAAAGAAGGCATGTAGTGGTGAACGTTGACATTCCCAAAGATAAGTGCCCCACCTGCAGGGCTTGCGAGTACAAGTGCCCTCCTGGCGTAATCAAAATGCGCAAGACCTTCGAGGGAAAAATCGCCATCGACCAAGCCAAGTGTCCTGAAGGCTGTCAGGATTGCGTGGATGTTTGTCCAATAACTGGCACTTTGACGGTTGCTGACGGGAAAGTTCAGGTTAACGAATCAACCTGTGTTTACTGTGGTGCCTGCAAAGTCGTTTGCCCCGTTGATGAAGCTTTAATGGTAAAACGAACAAAGGTGCTTCACACGCCTGTTCACTCGGGAACTTGGAACAAAACGCTAGAACGGATAACGTCGCCTGTAGACACAGTGAAAGAATTGAAGGCTATAAGCGGCAAAAAAGCCAGAGACATGGTAAGTAAACGATTCGTTAGTGAAGAGGTTATAAAATGAGCCAACCACAAACTCCAACTCCAAATGCACAACCCCCCAAAGAAGACCTGCGCGTAGGCGTTTTCGTGTGCCACTGCGGCTTGAACATCGCAGGCACCGTCGACATCAAACAAGTCACCGAGTACGCGAAAACCATACCTGATGTCGTGTTCGTGAAAGAGAACCGCTACACCTGCGCTGACCCTGGTCAAGAAGAAATCCGCAAAGCCATAAAAGAACAAAAACTAAACCGCGTCGTCATCGCAGCGTGCTCCCCCAGAATGCACGAACCAACATTCAGACGCACAGTTTCCGAAGCTGGACTGAACCCGTTCCTCTACGAGATGGCTAACATTCGCGAATTCGCTTCATGGTGCCACCCGAACACTCCCCAAGAGGCTACGGAACGCGCCAAAGACGCAGTGCGCATGGCAGTGGCTAAAGCACGGTTAATGATGCCGCTTCAAACAATAGAAGTCCCAGTTACCAACAAAGCCTTAGTCATTGGCGGAGGTATCGCAGGCATGAATGCCGCGTTAGACCTTGCCGAGATGGGCTTCAAAGTTTACTTGCTGGAAAACACGCAGAGCATCGGCGGTCACATGGCAGCGTTAGACAAAACTTTTCCCACGCTGGACTGTAGCATCTGCATTGAAGGCCCAAAAATGGTGGACTGCGGTCGCCACCCGAACATCCAAATCTTTGCCTACTCTGACCTCGTTAAAGTTGATGGTTACATTGGCAACTTTAAAGTGAAAATCCGCAAGAACCCCCGTTACGTTATTCCTGAGCGGTGCACGGGCTGCGGAGAATGCAGAGATGTTTGCCCTATCGAGTATCCGAACGATTGGGACATGAACCTGGGCACTCGCAAGGCGATCTCGGTTCCGTTTGACCAAGCGGTGCCGCTGATTTACGCCATTGACAAAAATTACTGTATTGAATGCTTCAAGTGTACTGATGTCTGTGGTGCAAGGCAAGCTATAGATTTTGAGCAGAAAGCTGAAGAAGTCGATATAGAAGTAGGCGCAATAATAGTTTCTACAGGCTTCGACGTTTATCTGCCCTACGACATGCCTCTCTTAGGATACGGGAAGTACCCGAACGTCATCACATCCATGGAGTTCGAACGCCTAATTCTCGCTGCGGGTCCAACAGGCGGCAAAGTCATCAGACAATCAGACGGCAAAAAACCCCACTCAGTCGCGTTCATCCAGTGCGTTGGTTCCCGTGACAAAAACAAGTACCCCTACTGCTCCAACTACTGCTGCATGTACACCCTCAAACACGTTGTCCAACTCAAAGAGAAGTACAAAGAAGACGTTGAAGTTTACGTGTTCTACATGGACATGAGAACCCCCGGCAAAGGCTACGAGGAATTCTATGACCGCGCACGCGAACGAGGCGCAAACTTCATCCGCGGACGCGTAAGCCGCATAGACGAAGACCCAAAAACTCACAACCTTATCCTGCACAGCGAAGACGCTAACCTTGGTCAACCCATAGAAGTCGAAGCTGAAATGGTTGTTTTGGCAACCGCTTCGATACCCAAGAAGGGCTCCGACGAAATCGCTCGCATACTCAACCTGTCCCGCGGCGCAGACGGCTTCTTCATGGAGAGCCACCCGAAACTCGAACCAATGGATGCACCAACTGACGGTGTGTTCTACGCCGGCGCCTGCCAAGGTCTCAAAGACATCCCATTCAGCGTTTCCCAAGGCAGCGGCGCAGCTTCACGTGCGGCAACAGTAATTTCCAAACCAAAATGGAAAATCGAACCCATCATTTCAATCGTCGACGAAACCAAATGCAGAAACAAAACCGCCAAATGCGGAGTCTGCCAAGACAAATGTCCCTACGGCGCCATCAGAATTGAACCCAACAAAGCCGCACAAATCATCACCGCCAGCTGCCACGGCTGCGGCACATGCGTTGCCGAATGCCCCCAGCATGCGATTACTCAGATGCACTTCACCGATGCCCAAATCATGGCGCAGATCCGTTCAGCTCTTGAAGATAAACCTGAAGAAAAAATTTTGGCTATCCTGTGTAACTGGTGCAGCTACGCAGGCGCAGACTTAGCGGGCACAAGCCGATTCGAATACCCACCCAGCGTACGCGCCATACGCGTCATGTGCTCAGGTAGAGTCGACCGCGAATTCATCCTTGAAGCACTCCGCTTAGGCGCAGGTATGGTGCTGATTGGCGCTTGCCACTTGCCCTACGACTGCCACTACATCAACGGCAACTACAAGATGAAAGCACGCACCGACGCCCTCAAAGGCATGCTAACCAAACTTGGCATGAGCCCCGAGCGGTTCCGTGTCGAGTACGTTTCAGCCGCGGAAGGCATCCACTACGCCGAAGTCATCAAAGAAATCGACGCTGACATGAAGGCGCTGGGCAAAGAGAAGATACAGGCAGAAACCGCCAAGCTAAAGCCAGTGCTAGACAACATGCTCAAACGCTGGAAGAAGTAGTGCCAGCGTAACCTCAACCTTTCCCTCTTCTTATTTTAGCACCTTTTTTAGAATTGTTTTCTTTCAAACAACCCAATAGCTGTGCCGACGAGCACAGCGGTTACAGCCGCGGCTAAGCCCACAGTGAACAGGGTGGCTTCGGGTAAGTTCAACAAGGTGGGCACCAGCGGAATTACCGAAATCTGGTTTCCTCCGTATATGACCAGTATTGCTCCTACCATAACGCTTGGCGAAGCAACTCCGATGAGCACACCTGCAGAGCAAGCCACTGCTAACATGGACAAACTTGTGGCTAAAGATCGAACTGTGCTGTCCAAGATTGTGGCTGAAAGTATGCCCGTTGTTAAGTAGTCGG
Organism: Candidatus Bathyarchaeota archaeon; assembly: GCA_937873375.1. GTDB lineage: Archaea > Thermoproteota > Bathyarchaeia > Bathyarchaeales > Bathycorpusculaceae > JADGNF01. The sequence continues at coordinate 36,212 of CALMWK010000037.1, read as the reverse complement.
TGGTTACTCCCACAAAAACCGAAATCATGCTTGCCACTACAACGCAAAGGTACACGGAAAGGAACTTTGCAAGCATTAAGTCCCGTCTTTTGAGTGGTCTAATTAGGAATAACTCGTAGACGTTCTTGTTTTTCTCGTTAATTATGGAGACTGCAAGCATAACTGAAGCTAAAGTTCCAGCTAAACTGGAGACTACAAGTGTGGAGATTACTGTGAAGGGTATGTCTTGGCCTGTGGTGCTGGACTGCACAAAACGGAACAGGATGGCGATTACGGGTAAGCCTATCCAAAGGAACAGCATGACTTTGGACTTGTAGAATCCTCTCAACTCGTCAACAAAAAGCAATGGGAGCTTCATGCGTTTTCACCTTCCCGAACATAGTTTAGGTATATTTCGTCCAGTCTGGGCGACAGTAATGTGATGCCGCGTACTCGAACCTTCAATTTCACTACACTATGAACAATGTCGTTGACAACTTGGTCTGCGTCAGCGCCATCTTCAAGGTTTAATAGAATTCTGCCTACTGAAGGCTGCTCCACGTTTTGCACGTTTTTGATGGTTTTGAATTCTTGCCATTTGTCGCTGGCATACGCCAAGAGTACCTCGACAACTTTTTGCCCAGACAAACGGGATTTTAGCTCATTTAAGGTGCCGATTTGTTTGATTTGCCCGTGGTTTATGATGCCTATGCGGTCAGCGACATCTTGGACGTCGCTTAGTATGTGGGAGGAAAACAGGATGGTTGTGCCTTTTTTTCCAAGCTTCAATACGATGTCCTTGAATTGGTTTCGACTCAGAGGGTCAAGTCCACCTAGTGGCTCATCTAAAACCAGCAGTTTCGGGTCATGAAGAAGCGCTTGGGCTAAACCTACTTTTTGTATCATCCCGCCTGACAGTTGGGAAATTTTTTTGTGTCGCACATCGGACAGCCCAACCAGACCCAAGATTTCAGGGATACGACTCTCAACTTCAGCATCGCTTAAACCTGAGAGTTTTCCAAAAGTTTTCAATGCGTGGTTTACGGTGCGCCAGTCTTGGAACGCAACGTTTTGGGGAAGATAACCCAGCAGTTTATGCACTTCGCTCTTTTGTTTCGGCACTTGGTAATTGCCTATGCGGACTTCACCTTGGAAATCGCTAAGTAAGCCCGTTAAAATCTTCATGGTGGTTGTTTTTCCAGCGCCGTTTGGACCTATGTAACCAAAGATTTCGCCTTCTTTGATTTCAAAAGAAATATTGTCTAAGGCGCGGAAGTTGCCGTAGCTTTTTGACACGTTATTAAGAACTACGAACCCATTTTTGTTGTCGGGGTTGCTGCTAGTCATTTTTACCTCAACCGTTTTCACATTAATCTGATAATCCTTCTTTTATTTTCTTCGCATCTTTGCCACAATTATAACCCAAAAATTTGATGCTTTTTTATGGATAACTATTTTTCGCGCGACAGATTCCCGTCTCGTTGAAAGATAGCTGTTTGAGGTGGCTACAGGGGTAAAAAACAGGTAAATTAGCCGTTTCTTTGCCTCATAGCCTAATCCGAGTGGGAAATATCTTTATTTTGTGCGTTCAGGCTTGTTTCAAACGGGGTTAACCGCGACCGTCACAAAGCGAGGTTTTAGTAAATGTTAAATACGAATTGGGGACATATGTAGAACCCTGAGGTTAACATCGTGGCTAAGAAAGCAGCAAAGAAACCAGTAAAAAAGAAAGCTCCAGCAAAGAAGAAGTAAAGCCTGCAATAAGGTATACTTAACTTCTTCACTTTTCTCTTTTTATATTAAATAGTTATCTTTATCTCTCTTGAAGAAATGGTTTTTCATATTCAACAAAAGAGCCGCGAAAGTAGCTATTGATTGAGTTTACAAAAAGTCTTTTATATTCATACTCTCTTTCTCTATCAAGAGTTGTGGTTTATTATGTCAGTTAAAGTGACCCCTGAGTACATCAACCTTTTAAATCAAGCAGTTTCACGAGAAATTCAAGTATCAATTCAATACATGCTCCAGCACGCCAAAATGGAAAAACTCATACGCAAAGTCATCCCCGAAAACATTCTCCTAGAAAAAACAACCTATGACGCAGTGGGCAAGTTCCTCAAGGAATTCGCCATACAAGAAATGAAGCATGCTGCCACAATTATGGAGCGCATCTACTACCTTGGCGGCTCTGCAACAACCAAAGCAGACAAACCAAAAATCGGTAACTCGCTAAGCGAATTCGCTAAAAACGGTGTTAAGGCGGAAGAAGAAGCACTAGTGTTGTACCGCAAAATCATCGATGCTGCCGGAAAAATTGACGATTGGGAAACCCGCGAAGTTTTCGAGAAAATCTACGGCGAAGAAGAGCAGCACCTGTTCAAATTCCAAGAATACGCGGCCATGAAAGACGAGCCAGAAGGACCTGAAACCGTTCCGTTGTCGGAGTGGCGCAAAATCTTCACATCCGACTACTTTGCCCTGCTGAACAAAGCGGTTGCCGCAGAAATCTCCGCCATCATCCAGTACACGAACCAGCATGAAAAAGCTAGTCTACTAGCTTTGCGCGGAAAGAACACGGCGCTTGAAGTAATCACTGAAAGCAACAAAGCCAAAGTCGTCAGCGACTTGCTCAAGAAAACTTTCTTAGTGGAGATGGAGCACCTTGAAAAAATCAGCGAACGCATTTACCTGCTGGAAGGCGAAGCCGTCTTCACTCCTGACCCAATTCCGCAAGTCGGCAACACCGCGGATGACTTCTTGAAACTTGACCACGAAGCCGAAAACACCGCTATAGTCCTGTACCGAAAAATCATCGAGGAAGCCCTGAAACGCGGCGACACCCAAACAAGGCGTATGTTCGAAGACATTGTTATGCAGGAAGAAGAGCACTACTGGAGCTTCGACGACTTCGTGCGGTAAAAACCGTTATCTTCCTTCAAGGGCAACCTTTTTTCTCTTTCTTTATTTCTCGTCGAATAATTTGTTGCAATTTTTTGCCTATACCCTTTCTTTATTTAGAGATTCTAATTGCAAGTAGACCAAAAGTTACTACGAATGTACTATATGGTTCTGCTAGATTTGTTGTGTGAGCTGTTTGTTTTGTCGCCGTCATATTTGGAGCCTGATATCCAATCATTGTAGAAACGATAGAGGGGGAGGGGGTAGCAAAAACATAGGGCACCCTACTAAGGGTCAAATCTTATAGTTATCACCAGTAAACCAGATTCAAAACTCAGTTTGGCCCTCTGAAGGATTGGCGACTTTTCCAAAAAGCATTAATAATCAACAACGCTTTCAGTTTGGCATTGGTTGGGGGAATTAAAACTCAAACCTCAAAAGAACGCCCGCACAATCGAAGAAATTAACGCGAAAATCAGAAAGGGCGATGCCCAAGTTTTAACCGCTGAAGAAATGAAGAAGCTAGTGGAGAGTAGCGGTGTTGAAGTTGCCTTCAAAGAAGTGGATGTTGTCACAACTGGCACTTTTGGAGCTATGTGCAGTTCAGGCGCCATCATAAACATTGGGCATTCTGACCCGCCGATTAAGATTGACCGCGCTTTCATGAATGATGTTCCGATTTGTCATCCGGGTGCTGCTGTTGATTTGTATATTGGGGCTACTGCTATGTCGGAGACGCAGCCTTACGAGTACGGTGGCGGTCACCTGATTGAGGATTTGGTGAATGGGAAAGAGGTTGAGCTTAGGGCTGCGGCGTATGGTACGGATTGTTATCCTCGGAACAGTCTGAAGACGAATTTGACGAAGGATGATTTGAACCAGTTTTACCTGCTTAACTTCCGCAACTGCTACCAGCACTATAACTGTGCTGTGAACAGTCGGGATGAGACCATTTACACTTACATGGGTAAGCTTTTGCCGAAGATGCGCAACGCAACGTATTCAGGTGCTGGCGAGTTGAATCCGTTGATGAATGACCCTGACTACGAAACCATCGGCATTGGCACCCGCATTTTCCTTGGCGGCGCTCAGGGCTACGTTATCGGGGAGGGCACGCAGCATGAAGCCAAAAGCCAGAATGGCACTTTGATGGTCCGCGGAAACGCAAAGAAGATGAGTTCTGAGTTTCTGCGGGGCGCATCTTTTACTCGATATGGTACCACGCTGTATGTCGGTTTAGGCATACCTATTCCCATCCTGAACTTGGGGTTGGCGAAGAAAGCTGCCATCCGAGATGAAGAAATTTTCACGAATGTGGTGGATTATGGTGTGCCGCGCAGAGACCGCCCGAAACTTGCCAAGGTCAGCTATAAAGAGCTAAAATCAGGAGCTATAACTGTTGGCGATAAGAAAATCAAGGTTAGCTCGCTTTCAAGTTTGAAAACTGCACGAAAGGTTGCTGGAACCCTCAAATCTTGGGTTGAAAATGGCGAGTTTTACTTGACTGCACCTGTGGAGCGATTGCCGCTTGACAACGTTTTCAAACCTATGAAGCAGACGGAATCTACACCGTTTGTGGTTAACGTTATGCAGACCGCGGTCACTTGCAGGGAAACTGAGGAAGTCCGCGCTATAGCCGAGCGCATAGTGACGAAGTCGGTTAACCATATTGTGGTTGTTGACAGCTTGGGGAAGCTCACTGGGATTGTTACTTCGTGGGACGTGACGCGGGCTATGGCGGAAGGAAAAACAAAGTTAGCCGACATCATGACTCGTCGTGTGGTGACAACCAAGCCTAATGAGCCGCTAGAGACGGCTTCAAAGAAGATGGCACAGCACAGCATTTCTGCTTTGCCCGTGATAAATGATGAGGGAAAAGTGTTGGGGATAGTTACGTCTGAAGATGTCTCCAAACTGTTAGGAATGTGAAACTAAGATGGTGAGGCTTCTGCTTAGATTCGGCGAAGAAATCGTTGATCAGCCAATCGTTTCAGAGATAATTCTGGAACTTAAAGTGCCCATAAACATCATAACGGCGCTTGTGAACAGCAAAGGCGGAGAAGTTTTGGCTGAAGTTCCCCAAGAAGCAATGGATAAGGTGGTTGCTGCGCTTCGCAAGAGAGGCGCAACTGTTAGCTTGCCAAAACTCATCGAAGTGGAAACTGAGAAGTGCATAAGTTGCGGCTCCTGTGTGTCGCTGTGTCCTGTGGAAGCGATCACGCTGGATAATGAGCTTTCAGTGGTTTTCAGCAAGGAAAAGTGTGTCGGCAGCACCTGCAGCGCCTGTGTGGATGCGTGTCCTGTGAAGGCAATAAAGTCGGTTAAGCAGAACAATCATGAGCTTATCAATTCGCGGTTGAAAGGGGTAACAGGCAAGAAACGATGAGCACCCTGTTCAGGCAAGCTTTCACTTTTAAGGAAACCCAATGCACCATAATCTCCGATAAAGAAACCGCCATAGAAACCGCCATAGAATCCATAAAACGCAACCGAGCGCAACTTGAAGCATACGGCAAAGCAAACCCGAAATTTTTTTGGTCTCTTAAACCTGTTTCAGTTCCGCCGGAACCTCTGGTGGCTAAGCTGATGGCAGAAGCATCTGCGAAAGCGAATGTTGGTCCTTTGGCTGCGGTTGCGGGTGTTCTGGCAGATTTAGCAGTGCAAGACATGGTTGCGGATGGCTGCACGGTGGCGGTTGTGGAGGATGGCGGAGAAGTTTCGGCGGTTTCGGATGAGCCTGTGGATGTGGCGTTTGCTGCGGGGGATGAGCCGCTGTCCAAGCGATTCTGCTTTAGGCTAACCGATTTTCCTGTCGGCATCGGGACGAGTTCGGGCTGTTTTAGTCACGCTTTGAGCTTTGGTGATGCGGAAGCAGCTACGGTTTTCTGCCGAAATGCGGGGTTGGCGGATGCGGCTGCGACAGCGGCGGGTAACGTGGTGAAGGGGAAAGACATCAATGTGGCTATAAAGAAGGGCATAGAAGTAGCCCAGGCAATTCAAGGAGTCGAAGGTGTACTTATCCTCTACAAGGGCTGTGTTGGGACATGGGGCAAAATACCGCAAATAATCAAAATTAACACATAAACCACCTAAAACAGACCGCATACACCCTATTGCTCTACTGCGTCTATCCCCCCTCTATTTATAGAATCTACTGGCGCTTGAATTACTGATTGACTATTCAAGGGTTTTAGCCCCTCTTGCTCTCCACAGGTCCCTCCCTTGTAAAACGCCTAAAACGCAGAGAGAATGTTCTGTCAACTGAAGATTTGCAAAAAGCAAGAAATCAAAAAGTGGGCTGAAGCAGTAACCACAAACGAATTATATCTCCTACAATTATTTAGCTTCCATCGGGGGAGATGAAGGATGGCTGGAGAAGAATTCATAACCTCTTTAGGTCTTTGGTTTGTGCGTGCGTTTGTTTCAAGTTTGATTTGCCTGTTCATAGGCTACATTGGAATAAGAATAATATCTCATGTGACAACTGAAATTAACGAATTCGAAACAATCAAAGGTCACCCGTTGGCAACTAGCCTTTTTGTCGGCGGCTTTCTGGTTTATGCGGGTTTGGTTGTTTACGGTTCGATGGTGAACCCCTTCTTCTTGTCCCAGTCAGTTATGATTGGTGCCTACTTCAACCTGCAAAGGCTACTAGCCGTAGTTTTAAGCTTCTTTGTCAGCTTACTCTTCGGATGGCTGTTCTACTTGATTTTCGCCAAGCTCACACCTTTCGGCGTAGACTTAGACGACATAAACAAGAACCCAACTGCTGTAGGCGTTTTCCTGTTTTGCTACGAAGTGTTCTTGGGACTCATAGTCTTCGCCAGCTTAACTCTGCCAATAGGTTAACAGAGGAAAACAGATGACTCGGCTGCGGTACCTGCTCCTAATTTTTTTAATACTCTGCACAGTGGCTCTTCCGCTTAGCCGAGTCTACGCGGTTCCCAGCTCAGACTTCACCAAAACAAACGACGACTGGTTTGACGACTGGAACATTGACAGGAACTACTACGCTGGTCGCCACGGGTACCTCCCCGACATGGCTTACGAAACACTTGACGCAAACCGAGAATTGGCCTTCAGCATCGGCGAATCATTCCAAACCAACTACCCAGTCAAAACCGAGCGGGCAGTGGCAATTTTGAGGTACGTTCAGAAATGGACTGATTACGGCTATGACGAGGAAAACGTTTTCAGAGACGGCGTTGCCCAAGATGAATGGGCATGGAATGCAGATGAGATGGCGCATGCTTTCAACGAAACCACAGGCGTCAAAGCCATCGGAGACTGCGAAGACTTAGCGTTCTTCTGCGCAACCATCTACAAAGGCGCAGGCTTCGACGCGGCAATTGTTGATGCTCCAGGGCACGTTGCGTTGCTCATTTGGCTTCCTGAGTACCCCAACGCAGACAACTACTGGAACCTGCCCAACGATAATCGGGGCTCAGGCTGGATTTGGGTTGAATCCACTGGCAGCACTAATCCGCTTGGCTGGACACCCCCAGACTATGACAACGGCGACTGGACCGCATACCCACTGGACACAATAGAACCTATCCCTGAACCACCACAGCCTCTGCCGACGGACTTGATTATCATAGGTCTGGTCATTGTTGTGATTATGGCTGTTTTACTGGTGATTACAAAATCGCGGTCAAAACCAAAGAACACCTATCTGCCTCCTCCACCACCGCCCCCACCACCTTCCTTTTAACCTCAAATTATCCATAAAAAAACACTTTACGGAGCAACATTATCTAAAGACGTCTCACAGATTTCGCCGAAACGCTTTTATTTGGGAAAAGACGTCTCTTTTGACAGATTCGAGGCTATAACAATGAATGCAACGCTTCAGACAACAAATGCTTTTACACGCTTCTATAGCTTCGAGTACAGCTTTTATTATTACTTTAACTAAGCCCAGAACAGCAAAATTTTTGGGAAGTTCTGGGCGCAGGATGGTTGTGTAATGACAAGTAAAAAACCTTGCAAAAAAATCGTGGTCAAATATGGCGGTTCTAGCCTAGCCGACCCTGAGCGGTTGTCTAGAGCTGTCTCTGCTGTGGTCAATGAGGCAAAAAAGGGCACCCGCATAACCGTGGTTGTGTCAGCCATGGGCAAAACAACCGATGCTCTCATGAACGCTGCAAAGGGAACCTCAAACGGTAAACTAGAAAAACACGACTTAGACGACATACTTTCAATGGGCGAGAGAACAAGCGTAAGAATATTCTCCGCTGCATTAAGAAACAACGGAGTAGAATCCCGATACTTCGACCCCATAGACAACGACTGGCCCATAATCACGGATGCTTCATTCTCTAATGCAAACCCCCTGCGAGAAGAGTGTGAAAAGCGGATTAGAGAAAATGTTTTGCCGATAGTTGAGACGGGCGTAGTGCCTGTTATCGCGGGGTTCGTAGGTAAAACCCTGAGTGGCAAAATAACTACGCTGGGACGCGGCGGAAGCGACACCACCGCATTTATTCTAGCTGAGGCTCTGAAGGCTGACGAGGTAGTTTTGGTCACCGATGCCGACGGCATCATGTCAGGCGACCCCAAAGTGGTCACTAACCCCCAGAGGCTGTCAGAAATTGATGTTAACATACTTGTGGGGTTGGCTGATTCAGGCGCGAAATTCATCCACAGCAAAGCCCTAAAGTACAAGCCAAAGTCCGTGGATGTCCGCGTTATTAACAGCGCCCACGGTGACTTAACCAAAGAAGGCACAGTCATCACTGGAGCCTTAGCAACCGAGTTAGACGTGGAAGTAGCGCATCCTTCGCCCGTCGCAGAGATAACCATAGTTGGACACAAAGTCTCCGAAAACCCAAAACTTATAGAGGATATTGTAACAAAAGCGAGGACACACACCGAGTTACTGGGTATGTCCATGAACACAAACTCAGGCATACTCTATGTTTCAGCAGAAAAAAGCCCCGAACAACTCTTCAACGACATCCACCAAACAGTAGTGCAAAACCCTGAAACCAAAGCCATGGCAGTCAAAAAAGACCTTGTCTTCCTGAAAATCCGCGGCGTTGGCTTGGAAGAAACCCAAGGCATAATCGGCAAAGTCTCGGAGGTTCTGCGCGTCAACGGCATAAACATCGCGGGCATCTTAACAATCACGTCAAGTATACTCCTGTTTGTAGATTGGAGTGAACGTGAAAAAGCGCTAGAATTAATCAGAAAATCATTAAGGAGCCACTAAAATGACCCACACAAAAACCCAGAAAATAACCCGCAGGGAGAAATGAAACAGATGGATCAAGGAAAAAAACGTAGATTAGAACGAATCATCCAAAAAGACAACCACACAGTCATGATTCCCATGGACCACGGCGTCACCATAGGACCCATACAAGGCATAGGAAACATGCAAGAAATAATTAACCGCCTACTGAAAGGCGGAGCCGACGCCATAGTCGTGCACAAAGGTATCGCCAAAAAAGTCACCGTTGAAAACGCTGGACTCATCGTGCAACTCTCCGCTGCCTCAAACCTCTGTCCAAACCTAAACAACAAAGTTCAAGTCTGCACCGTACAAGAAGCTGTACGATTAGGAGCAGACGGCGTCTCCGTGCACATCAACGTAGGCGCACAAGACGAAGACAAAATGCTAACCAAACTTGGACGGGTGGTTGACGAATGCGACATATACGGTATGCCCCTTTTGGCTATGATGTACCCTCGTGGACCAAAAATCCAAAACGAACACGCCCTTGACGTTGTGGCACATGCAGCTCGACTGGGCGCTGAACTTGGCGCAGACATAATCAAAACTAACTACACAGGCACCATAGACTCATTCAAAGCAGTCGTGGAAAGCTGCCCCGCGCCAGTGCTCATCGCAGGCGGCGCCAAAGCCAAAACCGCAGCAGACATATTACGGATAACCAGCGAATCCATGAAAGCAGGCGGCGCAGGGCTCTCGATTGGGCGCAACGTGTTCCAGCATGAAGACCCAACCTTGATGGTTAAGGCGCTTGCAGCGATAGTTCACAGCGGCGCCTCTGTGGATGAGGCAGTAAAAATTCTGGGTGGTTCCAGTTGAAAGAACTCTGGCTTGAAACCGACGCAAAAACTTCGGAAAAAACCAAACTTCAAAAACAAGCCGCGGAAGTCTGTGATGTTGTACTGGAAGAAACAAAAACTGGAATTAACTCCAGCAAAAACGACCTATTTGTCCTAACAAATTTTGACCCAGAATCCATCGCGAAGTTGAAGCGGGAAGGCAAAAAAGTCGCCCTAAAAATCACCCTCAAAGGCAAAGAAGACGAAAACACCGCGGTCAAAGCCGCTGAACTCTCCACCGACTACATCATAATTAACTGCCTTGACTGGCGCGTTATCCCCCTAGAAAACATCATAGCCCGAACCAGCGGCAAAAGCAAACTGCTCGCAGAAGTCTCAAACGCCGAAGACGCCAGCTTGGTTCTGGGAACATTGGAACTTGGAACCGACGGCGTTCTCCTAAAAACTTCCAGTTCAGATGAACTCATGAAAACCGTCGCCATAGTCAAACAACAAGCTCTAAAACTGGAGTTGGCAGCTGCAAAAATTGTTACCGTGAAGCAAATCGGCACGGGCGCGCGGGTCTGCGTGGACACATGCGACCTCATGACCCAAGGCGAAGGCATCCTAGTAGGTTCCCAATCCGCAGGGCTATTCCTCGTCGAAGCTGAAGTTCACGAAAACCCCTACGTCGCATCGCGCCCCTTCAGGGTAAACGCAGGCTCCATCTCCATGTACACCTTAGGTTCCCTGCAGAACACGCGGTACCTCTCAGAGCTCAAAGCAGGCGAAGAAGTCGTCATAGTTAGCCGCGAAGGGAAAGTTAGAAAAGCAAACGTGGGCAGAATAAAAATAGAGTTCCGACCCCTCATCCTCATAGAAGCCGAAGTGGAAGGCAAACACATCAAGACTATCCTTCAAAACGCTGAAACCATCCGCGTCGTAACCCCAAAAGGCTCAACCCCAGTAACCGAGTTGAAAGTAGGTGACGAAGTCTTGGTTCACGTAGCCGCAAAAGGCGGCAGACACTTCGGAATATCAGTGCCTGACGAAACAGTGATTGAACGATGACCCATAGAATCTGCGTATCGATTCTCCCCCAAACCGTAGCGGAAGCGTTGCCGCTTATCGAAAAGGCAGAAGAGTCTCACGCAGATTTTATTGAAGTCAGAATAGATAACCTTGAAGCAGGCGTGGATTTAGCGGGGTTGGTGGCTAAAGCGAAAACGCCTTTAATCGCCACAAACAAATCCTCCAGAACGGAAACCGAACGGCAAGCAACCCTGCTTAATGCGGCACGAAGAGGTTTCAAATACATTGATGTGGACCTTTCTAATCCAGCTGCAAAGACGTTAGCCAAACAAGTGCATGCTTCAGGCGCAAACTGCATAATCTCCTTTCACGACAACAAAGGCACTCCAAGCATTCAAGAACTAAACCGCATACTTGCCGACGAACTGGCTATCGGTGCGGATGTGTGCAAAATCGTAACCACCGCAACCAAAACCGAAGACAACCTCACACTACTAAACTTCACCGCCACAGCATCTGCCAAAGCAAAAATCGTGTGCTTCGGCATGGGCGAACTGGGAAAAACCAGCAGACTCCTCTCCCCCGTGTTCGGGGGCTTCTTCACCTTTGCAGCTCTGGAGCAGGGAAGCGAAACAGCTCCTGGACAGATGACTGTAGTTGAAATTAAGGATGCTTACGACCTCTTGGGGCTCAAATAAAATGAACCTGACAGGAAAAACGCGTGTGTACGGTGTCATAGGCGACCCCATAGAGCACAGTCTAAGCCCTACCCTGCAAAACGCAGCTTTTGAAGCCCTAACAATGGACTCTGTGTTCTTAGCTTTTCAAGTTAAAACTGGCGAAGTGGAAAACGCCCTTTGTGGCATGCGCGGTTTGGGTATTTGTGGGTTAAACGTGACCATGCCCCACAAAAACGCAGTAATTCCTTTTCTCGACAAAGTTGATGCGCCTGCAAAGTTTCTAGATTCCGTCAATACTATCATTAACAACAACGGCAAACTGTCAGGCTTCAGCACCGACGGCATCGGCGCATTAAACGCCCTCAAAAAGAACGGCGTAAACCTCAAGGGGAAAAAAGTGCTCCTGCTGGGAGGCGGCGGCGCAGCCAAAGCCATAGCCTACGCCCTCGCCAAAGAAGTAGACGAATTAACCATTCTTAACCGGTCTCCTGAGAAAATCAAAGCCTTAACCGAAACTATAGCACGCGACTTCAACAAGAAAGTTTCTAATGGCTTACTTGAGCCAAGTGCCATTCAGGAAAACCTTCAAAACGCGGATGTTCTGATAAATGCGACTTCGGTGGGCATGCACCCTGACGATAAGCACAGCTTAGTGGAGTCTCAGTTGTTAAGACGCGACTTAACCGTAATGGACATAGTCTACAACCCAGTAAAGACAAAACTGGCAAAAGACGCGGAAAAGGCAGGTGCGAAAGTTGTCAGCGGCGTCGAAATGCTCATCCACCAAGGCGCAGCCTCCTTCGAAATCTGGACAGGCAGAGCGGCACCCATAGAAGTTATGAGAAAGGCAGCTCTAAACAAGCTTGCAGGTGCAAAAAATTGAAGGGGCAAGCTTCTGCGGTAGCTCACGGTGCAGCCACAATCGTGAACGCCATCGCGTTTGGGAAAGGCGCCGCTTTCGGCGTGGATTTATGGACCAAAGCTGAAGTCAAACTAACCAACGAGCCCACGGTGATTATAGGCGAAATAGGTTCTGACCCAACCGAAAACAAAGTTCTGATAGAAAAGACTGTTGCGCGGGTCTTCAACCACTTCAAAGTCGAGAAACAATTCGGCGCCAAAATCAAAACAAACTCCAACATCCCCATAGCCAGAGGACTAAAAAGCAGCAGCGTAGCCGCAAACGCTGTGGCGCTGGCAACCGCAGCCGCGCTGGGCCAGAAGCTTGATGACTTGACCTTGGTTAACCTTGCTGTGGATGCGGCTTTTGATGCGAAAGTTACGGTGACTGGCGCTTTTGATGATGCATGTGCCTCTTACTTCGGCGGAGTCGTGGTTACTGATAACTTGGAGCGGAAACTGGTTAAGCGCTCCACTTTACCTGAGGACTTGGCTGTTCTGTTTCACGTTCCCTCACAGAAAGCTTACACAGTAGACTCCGACGTTAAACGGCTCAAAACTGTTGCGCCGCTTGTCAAAGTAGCCTACGAAGAAGCCTTAAAAGAAAACTTCTGGACTGCGCTGTCACTCAACGGCATAATTTACGCCTCTGCATTAGGGTTTGATGCTTCAGTTGCCTTAGACGCCATAAACGCTGGGGCAGTAGCCGCTGGTTTATGCGGCAAAGGTCCAGCCGTAACAGCAGTGGTTCCCAAAGAAAAAATCGACCACGTAAAAGCAGCATTGCAAAGGCACGAAGGTGAAATCCTTCAAGCACGTTTGAATCACCAGAAAGCCAAGGCTACTCCGTAACAATGACCAATGTCACCGTAAAAAGAACAGCGGAATTGAAAGGCGAAGTCTGTGCCCCGCCTTCTAAAGCTTACACCCAGCGTATGCTAATCGCCGCTGCGCTTTCACAGGGAACTTCCAAAGTTTCAAATTCGTTGCTCTCAGAGGACACAGAGGCTGCGTTGCGCGCGGTTAAAGCGTTAGGCGCAAAGGTAACCGCGGCAGGCGACTGCTGGACAGTTGAAGGTGCTAACCCAATTAAAGGCGCCATTAAGCCTGTAGACTGTGGTGAGTCAGGTGCCACCTTGCGCTTCATGATACCTATAGCGGCGTTGGCAGCTGAGCCCACGGTTTTTGTGATGCGCGAGTCTTTGGCGAAAAGACCCATCGAACCGTTGCTTGAAAGTTTAAGGCAACTGGGCGTTGAGGCAAATTTCCAAAGAGTCGACGGGAAAGCGTCAGTTCGCGTCGAAGGTGGCGGTATACGTGGAGGCAAAACCGACATGCCAGGCGACGTTAGCAGCCAATTCGTTTCAGGACTCATGTTCGCTTGCCCAATGGCAAAGACGAATACAGAGTTAACTCTTACCACGCCTCTTGAATCTACAAGTTACGTTCACATGACCCAAGACGTTCTCACCCACCACGGCATAAAAGTTGAAATTTCCAAAGACTTCACCCAACTGCACATACAATCAAACCAAAAATATGTCCCCCACGACGACAAGGTGCCTGGCGATTTCTCGTCTGCCGCTTTCCTTCTGGCAGCTGCCGCCATAACCAAATCCAAAGTTACAGTGAAAAATCTTGATTACAAGGCTGTCCAAGGTGACAAAGCCATATTGGATGTTCTTAAGCGGATGGGTGTGCAGGGAAAGGTTTGCAGTGACAGCGTGGAGATTGCTGGAAGCGGCAGCGTGCTTAACCCTGTGGACATAGATTCACGGGATATTCCTGATTTGGTGCCGATTTGTTCTGTTCTTGCGTGTTATGCCAAAGGTGCTTCGAAAATTCATGATGCTAAGCGTCTCAGGCTCAAAGAGTCAGACCGTTTAGAGTCAATTTACGTTGAGTTACGAAATATGGGCGCAAAAATAGATATCGAGCAGGACAGCTTGACCATTAAAGGTCCCAGCCAGTTGCATGGCGTAGAAATCGACCCTTTCAATGACCACCGCATTGCCATGTCCTGCGCGGTTGCAGCGTTAGGGGCTGAGGGCAAAACGGTCATTCAGGATGCTGAGTGCGTTCGAAAGTCTTATCCGCACTTCTTTACTGATTTACGTAAGTTAGGAGCTGATGTAGTTGGCGGGGAATTCGATAGGTAAAGAATTCGTGGTCACCTCTTTTGGGGAAAGCCACGGCAAACTCGTAGGCGTTATCGTTGATGGTTGCCCAGCAGGGCTGCCACTTTCGGAAGCCGATGTTCAGGTTGAACTGGACAGGAGAATTCCGTTGCAGAAGCCTGAGATTGTTTCGGGGAGAATCGAGAAGGATGTTGTGGAGATTTCTTCGGGAGTTTTCAACGGGTTCACCACGGGCGCGCCCATCTGCATGACCGTAAAAAACAAAGAAACAAGGTCTAGCGATTACGACGCAATCCAAGACTTGCCCCGACCAGCCCACGCAGACTACACTGGACGCGTCAAGTATGGAGGCTTTAATGATTACCGTGGTGGAGGGCGATTTTCTGGAAGAGTCACCGTGGCTTTGATAATGGCGGGTGTTGTAGCCAAAAAACTGCTTAGCAGTGCAGATGTTGCGATTGTAGCTTACACCAAAGCCATAGGTAAAGTGAAAATGGGAAAAGCCCCCAGCTTCGCGGAAATCCGTAAAAGTAAATACGACTCCGCAGTCAGATGCCCCGACTTAGCTTGCGCAGAAAAAATGGAAGATGCTATTGTTGACGCTAAGAAAGAAGGGGAAAGCTTAGGCGGAATAATAGAATGTGTTGCTTTGAATGTGCCAGCGGGTGTCGGCGAGCCATTGTATGATGCGTTGGACGCTGACATAGCTAAGGCTTTGTTCAATGTTCCCGCGGTGAAGGGTGTTGAGTTTGGCGCGGGTTTTGCAGTAGCCGAGTTAAAAGGTTCAGAGAGTAATGATGCTTACCAAATTCAGAAGGGGAAAGTTGTTACTGCAACAAACCAAGCAGGGGGCATCTTGGGTGGAACATCCTCAGGTATGCCAATTATCGCAAGGGTTGCTGTGAAGCCAACTCCGTCCATTGCAAAAGAGCAGAAAACCGTGAACTTGTCAAAGATGGAAGACGCAACCATAAAAGTTGGCGGCAGACACGACCCCTGCGTGGTTCCCAAAGCCGTTCCAGTGGTGGAAGCGGCTATGGCGATAACGTTAACGGACCACATGTTACGTGGTGGGTTCATACCGAAAGTCTTGAAGGGGCAGAAATGATGGTTGACCTCAAGCAGCTACGAAAAAGAATAGACGAAGTGGACGAGCAAATTCTGCAGGCTCTAAGCGAAAGAGCAAAAATCTGCAAAGCCATCGGCGCAGCAAAAAACGAGCAGAAAATCCCCATAAAAGATGCTGACCGCGAGAACGAAGTTTACAATCGCGTCAAGAAGAGAGCTGCAGAGTTGGCTATTGACCCTGACCAAGTTGAGGCTGTGTACCGCGAAATAGTTAATATGTGCAGTGCCGTTCAAAAAGTAAAAGAAAAGTGAAAAATGGTAACTCTTTACGGAGAGTTGGCAAGATATGTTGTACGAGATAAACGAGAAAGCACTAAAACTTGAAAGCGAAGGAAAAAAAATAATCCGCCTAAACCTCGGCGACCCAGACATGGCTACGCCACCTGAAATCGTGGAAGCAGCATACGCTTCAATGAAGGCAGGTAACACAAAGTATTCATCCTCTTATGGCGAGAAGAGGCTTAGGGAGAAAATTGCTGAGGTTCACGGCGTTAAAGCAGAAAACGTTGTTATTACTCCTGGTTCAAAATGGGCCATATTCAGCACCATGTTTTTGACGCTTAAGAATGGTGGCAACGTTATTATTCCTACGCCGTACTGGACAGCGTATGATTTAATCGCTAAAAGTTTTGGTGCCCAAACCAAGCTGTTAAAAACCGAGCTTAAAGACGAGTGGAAAATTGATTTAGATAAGCTTGACAGCTTAACTGACAAAGACACCAAAATGATTATTCTTAATAATCCCAACAACCCTACAAGCAAAGTTATGGATACTGAAACCCTTGACGGGGTAGTGGAAATAGCCAACAAGAAAGGCGTCACCATCCTTTCCGATGAGGTTTATGGTGCAATCAGCTTTGCGAAAACAAAAAGCATTCTAGATTATGACGGCGGCTGTAAGCATATTCTTTCAAACGGGTTCTCCAAGACCTTTACAATGACGGGTTGGCGTATAGGCTACCTTATAGCCAACAAAATGCTCATCGACAACATAACAAAGCTTAACCAGATAACGTTTAACAACGTGCCCGTTTTCATCCAAGACGCAGCGCTAAAAGGCTTAGAGTTGCACCAGAAAATTGCCTCGGCAATCAAAGCTAAATACAAACAACGCGCCGACTTGGCAAGCGCAAAGCTTTCTGCGGCAGGCTTCAAATTCACAAAGCCAGACGCACCCTTCTATGTGTTCCCCAAACTTGACGGCTTAGACTCCGAAAAATTCACCTTAGAGTTGCTTGACAAGGGCGTTGCAGTTGCTCCAGGCACATCCTTTGGCGACTACCGCGAACACTTCCGCATAAGCTTAACTGCACCTGATGACCAAATAGAAACAGCGTTAGACAAAATCGTTGAGGCAGCAAAATAAATGAAGACAGCCATTCTCGGCGCAGGAAAAATGGGCGTGTGGTTCGCAAAATTCTGTAAAGAAAAAGGCGACACCATAGTAATCGCTGACAGAAACGCTGAGAAACTGGCTAAACTGAAAAAAGAGTTAAACGTTGAAACCGCAGACTTCCCAAATGCAGTGAAAGGCGCAGACCGCGTTCTCATCTGCACATCCATCTCCTCTTTTGAGGTAATCGTCAAAAAAATAGCCCCTGCCATACGCAAGGGACAAGTAATCATGGATATCTGTTCAATCAAAGAGGCACCAGTCAACATCATGCACAAGCACCTGAAAAACGGCTTAGTTTTGGGTACACACCCAGCTTTTGGTCCAGGCAGTAGCGGCTTAAAACACAAAGCCTTCATTCTAACGCCGACAAACACTGAAGAGCAAAAGTTCGCGGAAGAATTCAAAAAATGGCTGGAACAGGAAGAAGCCCGCGTCTTCATCATGTCGCCTAAGCACCACGACGAACTCATGTCCATTGTCCTCGGGTTCCCGCATTTTCTGGGTGCCGTTGTCTGCGACACATTGCTTGAACAGGCAGATTACTCTGAAACCAAAAACGTTGCAGGCACAACCTACCGCATGCTGTTCACGCTCGCCGAAGCCGCAGCACTAGAAAACCCTGAACTCTTCGCCACCCTACAACTGAGCCTACCCGAAATCGGCAGCATCGAAAAGTTGTTCATGGAAAAAGCGCAGGAATGGCTAAAACTCATCAAACAGAAAGACCAAGCCGCTCTAACCAAAAAGATGGAGCAGCTAAAAGAGAAACTCATGAAAACCAGCAAAGACTACACTCACTCATACGACGTGATGTATAAAATGCTGGAATCAACTGAAAGCTAAACGGCTTTGGGGTACGAACCTAAAATTTTAATGAACGCCGCATATTTCTCCAGCGCTTTTAGGGCTTCAGCGCAGCGTTCTTCGCTCTGGTGACCCTCAAAATCCAAGTAAAAATTGTATTCCCAAGGCGTCTGTTTTGTGGGTCTGGACTCAATTTTCGTGAGGTTAATGTTTCTTTTAGCGAATTCTCCCAGCGCATGGTAAAGCGAACCTGGCTCGTGAACCGCAGCAAAAATAATAGAAGTCTTATCTTTACCACTCACTGGCGCATCCTTTTTGGATAGCACAAAGAACCGCGTGTAGTTCTCTTTGTTGTCTGCTATGTCACGGACAAGAATCTTCATGCCGTAAATCTCCGCAGCCCTCTCACTGGCAACCGCAGCAGCATCCTTCAAGCCGCTTTCTTTGAGCATCTTCACGCTACCCGCCGTGTCATAAGCTGGAATCATCTCACGTCCTAACCGCTCCAGAAAGCTTCGGCACTGCGCCAACGCCTGCGGATGCGAATAAACCGCCTTAACCTCCTCCAGTTTAGTGCTGGGGTTAGCTATGAGACAATGCTCGATCTTCACTATAACTTCGCCGCAAACCTTCAGGTCATACTCCAGAAACAGATCATAGTTCTGGTTGACGCTGCCCTCCAAAGAATTCTCAACAGGCACCACTCCGTAAGGAGTTTCTTGTTTGGCGACGCTTTCAAAGACGCTCCTGAAGTCTTTACACGGCTTAACTTGGGTGTCTGCGCCGAAGAACTTGAAGACTGCGCTTTCGCTGTACGCACCGCGTTCTCCTTGGAAGGCTACTGATTTCACTTTTTGTTTCCCTGCTTCCGATTCTTAAGCAAGCACTTGTTTATACCGTTTATCATGGCTTCGACGCTTGCCATAACGATGTCTTCTCGGGCTGCCCGCGCTGACACTATGTGGCCTTTTTCGTCTTCCACTTTAATGACCACTTCAGCTACGGCGTTTGAGCCGCCTGTTATGGCTTCTAAACGGTACTCGTTCAGCCGAATCTTCTCCAGACTATGGGTAAGTTTGGTTATGGCTTTGAGCACGGCGTCCACGGGGCCAACGCCTGTTTCAGCTGCCACGTACTCTTTTCCGTCTAAGACCAGTCGGACTGAGGCTGTGGGGATAACCTTGACGCCGGTCATGACGGCTAAGTCGCAGAGCTCCACAATTTTCTCTTCTTTGATTACTTCACCCATAACCGCTGAAGTCAACGCGATTAAATCCGCGTCGGTGACCATTTTGCCTTTGTCGCCTAAGTCTTTGATTCTCTGCACGATTTCTTTCAGTTGCTCTTCATTTGGGTGTATGCCTATTTCTTCTAGTTCTGCTTTTATTCCGCTTGTTCCCGCCAGTTTCCCAGCAACAAGCTTTCTTATGCGACCCACCAACTCGGGCTTTATAGGCTCAAACGTCAACGGCTTAACTGTGACCCCGCGAGTGTGGACGCCTGACTCATGAGCAAAAGCATTCTCACCCACAATAGCCTTGTTAGCCTGCACAGGTATGCCTGTTAACGTGGCGACCATTCGGGAAGTGCTGTACAGCAAACGTGAGTTAACGCCAGTTTTAAGCTTGTAGATCAGGTGCAGCGCCATGACAACCTCTTCTAACGAGGCGTTTCCCGCCCGTTCGCCTAACCCGTTAATGGTGCTGTGAACTTGGGTTGCACCTGCTTCAACCGCAGCTAAGGAATTGGCAACAGCCATGCCGAAGTCGTCGTGACAGTGAATGCTAATGGGCACGGTGACGACGGTTTTGAGTTCTTCGATGAGTTTGCTCATGGTTTTAGGAATCATTATGCCTACGGTGTCGGGCACGTTTAGGCGGTCCATGCCTGCTTTCTGTGCGGCTTGGCACACTTTTTTCAGGAAGGGCAACTCCGACCTTGTTGCGTCCATAGGAGAAAACTCGCATATCACGCCGTGCTGTTTGACGTATTCTATCGAGTCCACCGTGGCGGACAACACCTGCTCCTGCGTCATGTTGACGGCGTACTTCATCTGCACAGGCGACGTGGGAATAAACACGTGAACTGCGTCAACATCACATTCGATGGCTGCGTCTATGTCTTTTCGGTTGGCACGGCAAAGACCACAAATTTCCGAATCTAAGCCTGCCTTAACAATTTCCTTGATGACTTTCTTTTCGCCTTCAGAAGAACTTGGGAAACCAGCTTCGATGGTGTCTACGCCTAAACGACTAAGCTGGTGTGCGATCTCAATTTTGTCTTCGGTGGTGAGCGAAACACCGGGTGTTTGCTCGCCGTCTCTTAGGGTGGTGTCAAAAATGCGGATATAGTTGGGGGAGTTGGCGTTTTTGTTTTTCATTGTTTCATTCAACCGGTAGCTTGCGCCAGAGCGGCGGCGATGGCTTCTGCCATGCCCACGGTTGTTTTGTTTCCGCCCAGATCTGGAACGGAGTTGCCGCTACGCAGCGTTTGGACTACTGCATCCTCTATGGCTGAAGCTGCTTTTATGCACTTCCCGTCACTGTATTTTTCGCCTAGCCAATCCAGCATCATTTTAGCTGCAAGTATCATTGACAGCGGGTTTGCAGTATGTTTTCCAGCCCTGTTTGGAGCTGAACCGTGAATGGGTTCAAAGAGTGCAAATGTGTCGCCTATGTTTGCGCCTGGTGCCATGCCTAATCCGCCGACAAGTTGGGCGGCTTCGTCGCTGAGTATGTCGCCGAACATGTTGCAGGTGCACAGCACATCGAATACTTGTGGTTCTTTGATGAGACGCATGGATGCCGCGTCCACGTATAACTCGTTGAATGCTATGTCGGGGTATTGTTTGGAGACTTCTCGGCAAACGCTTGCGAATAAACCGTCGGTTACACGCATAACGTTGGCTTTGTGGATAGCGGTGACTTTCTTTTTGCCGTTGCGCAGCCTTGCAATTTCAAAGGCTTTTTTGGCGATGCGTTCACAGGCTTTTCGGGTTATGACTCTTAGGCAGAGGGTTGTGTTTCCGTCTATGGAGTACTCTAAGCCTTTGTAGACGTCTTCAGTGTTTTCTCTAACGAAGAACATGTCTATGTCAGGTCTTGCTGCTACCGCTGCGGGGTAAGTCTTTATTGGACGCAAGTTAGCGTAGAGGTCAAACATCAATCTGAGTTTGATTATGACGTCGGCTGCGCTTTCTCCTACTGGACCTTTCAAGCAGGCGTGAGATTCTTTGATTTTTTGCAAGCTATCTTCTGGTAGTGGCACGCCTCTTTTTTCTAGGCAGATATCCCCAGCTTCAGCGTAGAGTATGTTGAATTTTAAGCCAAATTTCTGTTGTACTGCGTCTAGGATTTTTAGGGTGGCTTCGGTTAATTCTGGACCAATACCGTCGCCTGGGATTAGAGATATTTTGTATTCGTTCATTTTTTGTTCAGCCTCTTTCGTAAATTTTCTATTAATCCTCCATCCGTAAGTATCTCCATGATGAATGGAGGCAACTTGGTTCCTTGGAGACTCTGATTTGTGGTTAGATTCGTTATTTTGCCCGCTTCAAAGTCCACTATCACTTCGTCGCCATCGTTTACGGCGGCTGAGATGCCTTTGCATTCGATGACGGGCAAGCCGATGTTTATGCTGTTTCGGAAGAATATGCGCGCAAACGACTCCGCCAACACGCACTCGACGCCTGCGTACTTCAGGGCTAACGGTGCTTGTTCTCTGCTGGAGCCACAGCCGAAGTTTTTGCCTCCGACCACTATGACGCCTTTCTGGGCTTTCTCAGGGAAACTCGCGTCCAACCCTTCCAGGGCGTGCTTCGCTAAGTCTTTCGGGTCAATCAGTGACAACCATTTGCCGGGCAGAATAACGTCTGTATCAATGTTGTTTCCGAATTTTATGACTTTTCCTTTGACTTGCACTTCTTTAAGCCTCCACTTCTTGAGGGTCAGTTAATTTACCTGTCAACGCTGAAGCGGCAACGGTTGCTGGTGAAGCT
This sequence comes from Candidatus Bathyarchaeota archaeon, assembly GCA_937873375.1. Taxonomy (GTDB): domain Archaea; phylum Thermoproteota; class Bathyarchaeia; order Bathyarchaeales; family Bathycorpusculaceae; genus JADGNF01. The sequence continues at coordinate 14,243 of CALMWK010000037.1, read as the reverse complement.
AAGTAGACGCTGGCTTCGGGGCTGCCCATTCTTCCGATGAAGTTCCTGTTCGATGTGCTGATGCATACTTCGCCTGATGCTAAGAGTCCAATGTGTCCGCCTAAGCATGGACCGCAGGTTGCACCGCAAACTAACGCGCCTGCTTCAGTGAAGACTTCCACTAAGCCTTCCTTTAGCGCTTGTGCGTAGACTTCTTGGGATGCAGGAATTACCAGTGCACGGACGCCTTGTTTGACTTTTTTGCCCTTCATGATTTGGGCGGCTATGCGCAAGTCTTCTATGCGTCCGTTGGTGCATGAACCTATGAATGCTTGGTTAACTTCGACGTTGCCTACTTTAGATATGGGTTTCACGTTGTCCACTGAACTGGGGCAAGCCACTTGGGGCTCTAGGTCTTCTATGTCGATGTCTACGGTTTTTTCATACTTGGCGTCTACATCGCTCTTCAACCACTTGTAATCTGCAGCTTTCGTGGTTCTGCCTTTAAGGAACGACGCTGTTGTGTCATCTGGTTCCACTATGCCGTTTTTTGCTCCCATCTCCACAGCCATGTTACACACAGTCATCCTGCCTGCTATGCTCATGTTTCGTATGGTTGAACCTGTAAACTCAGCACTCTTGTATATCGCGCCGTCCACACCAACCTTGCCGATTATATGCAGGATTAAGTCTTTGGGTGTAACGTACTTCTGGAATTGCCCTTCAACGTTAAACCTGATTGTTTCAGGAACTTTCAGCCAAATCTTGCCCGTGGCGAACACTGCGGCGGCTTCGGTTGAGCCTATGCCTGTTGCGAACGCGCCAAACGCACCGTATGTGCATGTGTGTGAGTCAGCGCCCACGATCAAAGCGCCTGGGGAAACGTAGCCTTTCTCAGGCATAACTTGATGGCATATGCCCCCTTCGCCTACGTCGTAGAGGCGTATGTTTTGTTCTTTTGCGAATTTGCGGAGCATTTTGTGCAGTTCAGCCATTTTCACTGACTCGGCGGGAATCTGGTGGTCTAGAATCGTCACTACTTTTTTGTTATCCCAAACTTTTTTTACGCCTATTTTCTTGAAGGCTTCTATGGCTAAAGGGCCTGTCAGGTCGTGAACCATTATGACGTCCACGTTTGCATCCACGATGTCGCCTGGCTGGACACGGGATTTCCCTGAGGCTTTTGCCAAGATTTTTTCTGTGATGTTCATTTTCATTGCCTCAAGTTTACTGATTGTGATTTTATACTCTTTACTGGATGTTTCCCCTTTTTCTTATGTCGCGAAGTTAAGCGTTTCTATAGACAAGTAACTATTTCTTATGTTATACTTGTAAATAATGAGGAAAGGAGCTTCGCTGGTGCTCACGATTCAACTGGCGGGTAAAGAGGCGGAAGAGCAGTTCAGTTTACTCGTCTATGTTGACGGCTCTTGCTCCTCGGGAAAGCGCAGTTATGCCTGTTCGAGCGAGTTCTATTATGCCGAAGGTTCTCATGAGATTTACGAACGCATCTATTTTGTCTGAAGTGCCTGTGATTTCCACCATTAGACTGTCGGGGGAAACGTCGACCACGCGTCCCCTGAACACCTGAACGCAGTTGATGGCGTCGGATCTTTCTTTTGCACTTGGCACATTAATTTTTACTAGTGCTAATTCCCGGGTAACGATACTGTTAGGGTCTAACTCAGCAACTCCAACCACATCCACAAGCTTGTCTAGTTGTTTGACTACTTGGTCAAGGGTTTTTTCGTCTGCTGTAACGGTTATGGTGATTCGCGATAACTCTCGGTCTTCTGTGGCTCCAACCGTGATGCTTTCAATGTTAAAATTTCGTCTTCGAAATAGATTGGACACGCTGTGGAGTACACCGGGTTTGTTCTCTACGATTGCTGAAACTACTCTGGCTTTTCCGTTTTCCATTTAGTAATCCCCTCTTTGTTGTGGTAAGCCGCAGCCTGGAGGCACAAAGGGCACCACGTCTTCTTCAGAGCCTATGGGCACATCAATTACTGTTGTGACTTCACTTTTAAGTGCTGCTTTTACTGCTTTTTGGAATTCCGCTACGGAACCTACGCGGAAGCCTCGTGCTCCGTATGCTTCGGCTAGTTTGACAAAGTCAGGTGACTTCCCTAAGTTTACTGCCATGTACCGTTTGTTGTATAGGGCTCTTTGCCATTGCGCTACCATGCCCAGCACGGAGTTGTTCAGCACGATGACGGTGACTGGGATTTTCTCTTCTACTGAACTTGCCAGTTCCTGCTCGGTCATTCTGAAGCTGCCGTCTCCTGCTATGTCCACCACTGCTCTGTTTGGACAGGCGACTTTGGCTCCTAACGCTGCTGGAAAACCGAAACCCATGGTTCCCAATCCGCCTGAGCTGATGAAGGTTCTTGGTTTGAGTGCTTGGAAGTAAAGTGCAGCCCACATCTGGTTCTGGCCTACTTCAGTTGTGACTATGGCGTCTTCGGGCAGCAGCTTTCTGAGTTCTGACAGCAGTGTTTTTGGCACCAGATCTTTGGGCATGTCCTTTATTAGCGGGCTAAGTTTCTCTTTTGTTTCCTTTACCCGTTTTGTCCACGCTGTGCCTTTTTTCTTTTGCAGATTTTTCAATAGTGTAGCATGTAGGATGCGCAGGGATTTTTTTGCGTCACCTACTATTGGTACGTCCACGTCGATGTTTTTTCCGATTTCTGCTGCGTCCACGTCAATGTGGATTTTCTTAGCGTTTGGGCAGAAGGTGTCTGTGTTCGCGGTTGCTCTGTCGGAGAATCGTGTTCCTACGGCAAGTAGCACATCTGCTTCTGAGATTAGTCTGTTGGCAGCGGGGTTGCCATGCATGCCGATGCTTCCAATTGACATGGGGTGAACTTCTGGGAATGCGCCTTTACCCATGAACGTTGTTGCTACTGGCGCCATCAGCAGGTCTGATATTTGCATGAGTTCGTCGGAAGCGTTGGAGGTTATAACTCCTCCTCCTGCCAGTATGATTGGTTCTTCTGCTTTGGTTAGCAGTTCAACTGCTCTGCTGATCTGCGCTAAGTCGGGGTCGGTTATTACGTTGTATCCTCGGGCGTCGATTTTGTTTGTGAATTCCATATCGGCTGTTTCTGCTTGGACGTTTTTTGGCAAGTCAATTAGGACTGGTCCTGGTCTGCCTGTTGTGGCTATGTAGAATGCTGTGTTGACGATTTTTGGTATCTCTGATGCGTTTCGTACTTGGTAGTTTTGTTTGGTTATGGGTGTGGTGATGCCGATTATGTCGGCTTCTTGGAAGGCGTCTCTGCCGATCATGTAGGAGGTGTTGACGCCTTTTGAGGGGACTTGTCCTGTTAGGGCGATTATGGGTGAGGAGTCCATGTAGGCGTTGGCTATGCCTGTGACTAGGTTGGTGGCGCCTGGTCCTGAGGTTGCCATGCATACGCCTGCTCTGCCGCTTGCTCGTGCGTATCCTTCGGCTGCGTGGGCTGCGCCTTGTTCGTGTCTGCTGAGTATGTGGCGGATTTTTGTGTTGTCGCAGAGGGCGTCGTAGATTGGGAGTAGGGCTCCTCCGAGTATGCCGAAAATTACATCTACTTTTTGGCGTTCAAGGGATTCTATTAGGGCTTTTGCTCCGTTCATTTTGGTCGTTTTTTTAGCACCTTCTGTGTTTTATGTTATTGTTATTTGCTCTATAGAAAATTGTTTTTTGGGAAGTTTGGAATGTTTTTGGAGTGTTTTTAGAGGGTCGCCTGAACAAAACGGCGAACATATACTGTATTGAGGTGACGATCCCTCACGTTCTTTCCTCCGAGTAGAGCTTTCCTATTTGTTACCTCAATGTTGAAATAAAAAGTTTGTGGTGTCTTAAGATGCTACTGTTTTGTAAATTGGGACTTTTCCGCTATATTTTGTAGTTTTTTGTTGCTGGAAAGTGTGGTTTGTGTGTTTCTGCTACTTTTTGTTGTGTGTTGTTTTGTTTTTTGTTTGTAGTTGTTGTTTGGTTGCTATACACATCTACTTCTTAGAGATTGTGTGGTGGGTTGTGTTTTGTTGTCTGGGTTTGGGTTAGGTTTTGTTTTGGTTGTGCAAGTTATAACAAGCAGATACGGTTGTGGTCTGTTGCTCGGAGCAGACTATAGTCCCCTTATATATAGATTCTACTTAAAGTTTAATTTAATGTTGTATACATGTGTTGGAAAAGCTTTAGTTCTGTATGATAGAGCAGTTTTTCATTAGCTCCGAAAATCTTTCCGTCCGCCAGTGCCCCAGCAAACCCGTAAAAAACACTTTTAATACAGATAAACTGGCAGTCTTTTTTCATTCTGATTCGAATGTTGAGTGTTGATTTATTTAGCAACTTCCTCTTCTAAATTGAATTGTGGTGAGCGTTGATGCCTCTGTTTCCCGCCAAAAAAGAAGTATTCACATGGATTAAAGACGGCAAGAAAACCATTGACGTTCGAAAAGGCAACCCTGCAAAAGGTGAAGTCGCGGTTATCCAGTGCGGCAACAACTACCTTCGCTTGCCTATAGTAAAGAAAGAAACTGGAACGCTCGCCGAAGTTATCCGAGCAGACAATTTCAAGCTGGTTATTCCTTCAGCTGCAACCCTTGACGCTGCGCTTGGTTACTTGCGTGGGCTTTACGGCTCTGACGGCGGCATCTTCACTGCTTACTACTTGGAAAACAAACAAAAGTAACGTGCTTTTTTCTACCAGCTGCGTAGGACAATCATGGTGTTGGTTTTCTGTATGCCTTCGACGCGGCGGATTTTCTCTATACACTCGTTAACTTCCACCACATTCATGCCGCCAATGACCGCGACTATATCGTATTCGCCCGTAACTTCGTAGATGGTTTCCACGTTTGAAATCTGCTGTATTCTTTTGGAAACTTCTAGTGTGGGCAAGGCAGGATTTGTTGAAAGCAACACTATGGCTTCAGCGCCCTCAGCAACGCCGATTTTAACCGTGAACTTTCTAATAACTTCCATGTCCGTTAGGGTTTTGATTCTTTTCCTAACAGCGCCTTCAGATAAGCCAATCTTTTTTCCGATGTCGATATAGCCTGCTCGACCATCGTCTTTGAGGATTTTAAGAATTTCTTTATCTTTATTATCCATCCGCTTGTGCCCAACATAGTTTTACGGTTGTTTAGATTTAACGTTTTCTGTAGTTTTTGCCCCTGAAAGGTGCGGATTCCGTTTTTTCCATGATGTGGTCTTGGGTTTTTCGAACTTGCTTTTACGCGTAGCGCATTGAACCTCTGTCCCATTTGGAACATTAGCAGTCCAAGATGTTACAAATAAGTCGCAATGTTTAAAAGAAACGCACGTACCTCACAAAGATATTTCATATAAAATAAACGTGAGAACAAGATGAGTAAACAAACACCAACCCTGAATACCCAAGAGGTGAAGGCAATGAAAGCTAAATGTCCCGACTGTGACGCAGACCTTGACGTTCCAACCGACACAGCAAAAGGAGAAATCCTCAGCTGCCCAGGATGCGGACTAGAACTTGAAGTGAAACAAGTAAACGACGGATGCGTTGACCTTCAAGAGTTAACTCTGGAAGGAGAAGACTGGGGCGAATAGACAGTATCCACCAAAACCAACAAAACCTCAATGATGGATACTTCACCTAAACTCATCTCCCACTTATTCTTTATTTAAAAATTTTACAAAGGAGCCCTCCAACGATGAGCATCGGACTGCTTTATGAACGCTCAGAAAACGACGAAAACGGCATAAAACTAACCGCGCAAGAACTGGGCATAGATTTGACTTTTATTCCGTTCCGCAAAATCGCAATCTCCATAGGCAAAGGAAACTATAACGTTGCCAGCAAAGGCAAAAACTTCACAGACACAATCAAAGACATCGCCGTAGTCCTGAACCGCGCCCAAAGCAAAAACCGCCGCGTCTACGCCGCCCACACCATGGAAGTTTTCGGCAAAAAAGTCATCAACCCCTCATCCATAGAATTCGCCTGCTACAGCAAATTCCGCACCCTCCTGCAGTTCTGGGCACTAGGGCTACCGATTCCTAAAACAACTTACGTACCCTGCGACCCGTTTGACACAACCAAAGACGGCAGAGTAATCCACAACGAACCCGACATAGCTGACCTGCTTCAACAGGAAATCGGCAGCGAAGTCGTCATCAAACCCGACGCTGGCACCCACGGCAAAGGCATCGTGCTCTCCAAAAACCGCCAAGACCTCATCACAAACGTCCAGCAAACAACCTCTTCAATTATAAATCCCGTAGGGGTAGTAGCGCAAGAGCTCATCCAAAAATGGTTCTACGACCTCCGAATAATAGTCTCCAAAGAAAAACGAAAAGACCCCGTCTGCCACCCAGTTGCGTTGGCACGGGCAGGATTTAACGACTTCCGAACCAACACATTCCTCGGCAACCTCGTCTTTGACGCCAAACTACCCCTGCACATTCGCGAGTTAGCCGTGAAATGCGGCAAAGCCCTCGGAAAAGAACACGACGCATGGGTATTCGCGTTAGACGCCATGATGAACGTTGGCGAAAACAAACCAGTAGACGACGAAACAATCAAAACTGAACTCCAAAAAGCAGCCGCCCCCTTCGAAGCTATCAAGAAAGTCAAACAGGACGAAACTCGCCTGCGCGACTTCAAAACATGGAACGACAAACTAGAAGCTGCTTTTAAGAGTTACATGAGTACCGAGTCGTACGCTAAAGTTAAAAGCGTCATCGAAGAAAACGTCGAAACAAATAGACTCCAAATAGTGTTCCACGAGGCTAACAGCTGCCCCGAATTCTGGGAGCAAACCCGCCTCATAGCAGGCATCAACGTGGCCGTCCCACTGCTGAAGGGAGCCCAAAGCATCCTCTAACAATAACCAAATCAAAGGTGAAAAAACAAGTGATGCGAATAGGAATAATCGGCGGAACAGGATACGTCGGAGGAGAACTCCTGCGGCTCATACTTCTCCACCCACAAGTAGAGGTAACCATGGTTACCAGTCGCCAAAGCGCAGGCGAATACGTCTTCAACTCGCACCCGAACCTGCGCGGATTAACCCAACTAAAATTTGTTCCCCAAGACATAGCCGAACTTCAAAAGAACTGCGACCTCATCTTCACAGCTACCCCACACGGCGGTAGCGTAAACCTTGTTCCCACGCTTCTGGAAGCAGGCTTAAAAGTCATAGACATGAGCGCAGATTTCCGACTAAAAAACCCCGCAGACTACGAAACTTGGTACGGCTGGAAACACGCTAATCCTGACCTGCTCAAAGAAGCAGCGTACGGTATGCCTGAACTGCACCGCGAAGAAATCAAGAAAGCGCGCCTCGTAGCCTGCCCGGGGTGCATGGCAAGCGCTGCCATTTTCGCTTTAGTTCCCATAATCAAGGCTGGGCTGGTCGAGACAAACCGCGTTGTTGTAGACCTTAAAGTGGGTTCCAGCGGCGGAGGCAGCAAACCGACCAGCGCATCACACCACCCTGAACGCTTCGGAGGCGTCCGTCCCTACAAAGTCACAGGGCACCGCCACATAGGCGAAGTTGAACAAGAACTCAGCGCACTGTCAAGTGAACCAGTTACAGTTTCATTTACTCCACACGCCGTCAACATGGTCCGCGGCATCTTAGCTACAGCTTACACATTTCCCACGCAGCCAATTGCAGCAAAAGACGTTTGGAAAGCTTTGCGCTCAACTTACGAAGGTGAACCTTTCATACGGTTCGTCAAGTACCAGAAAGGCATGTACCAGCTGCCTGACCCCAAAGTTACCTTGGGCACAAACTTCTGCGACATAGGCTTTGAAATCGACACCCGCACAAACCGCCTGTTGATGTTCTCGGCGATTGACAACATGGTGAAGGGCGCCTCAGGTCAAGGTGTCCAATGCCTCAACCTTATGATGGGCATCGACGAAACAACTGGCCTAAAAAGCACTGGTTTCCATCCGATGTGATAGCTATGTTACTCGTAGTAAAAATGGGCGGAAGCATACTCAAAGAAGGCGCGTCAAGCGACCTCGTCACCGACCTCAAAGCGTTACTGGCAGAAAACAAGGCTGTTCTGGTCCACGGCGGCGGCGTCGAAGTCACCGAAATTGCCTCTAAACTGGGTAAAGAACAAAAATTCATAATGTCACCTGAAGGCTTCAGAAGCCGCTACACCGACAAAGAAACCATAGAAATCTACTCCATGGTTATGGCGGGCAAAATCAACAAACAAATCGTCCTTGCCATGCAAAGCCAAGGCATCCCAACTGTAGGCTTGTCTGGGTTGGACGGAGCGATTCTAAAAGCGGAACGCAAAACTCGACTCATAGTTGTTGATGAGAAAGGACGCAAACGCGTCATCGACGGCGGCTACACAGGAAAAATCAACCAAGTCAACACAGACCTGATAAACTTCATGCTGGAAAAGGGTTACACGCCCATCGTGACGCCCATAGCCATGAGCGAAGAATATGAACCTCTTAACGTGGACGGTGACCGAACCGCAGCCATACTCGCAGGCGCTCTCAAAGCTGACCGCCTCATCCTGCTCACCAACGTGGAAGGCTTGATGCTCAAAGGCGAGCGCATCCCAAAAATTGGCGCCTCAGAAGTCAAAGAAGTCCTCGGCAGCATCGGCGCGGGCATGAGCACCAAAGTCCATGCTGCTTTGGAAGCTCTTAACCAAGGCGTAGGTGAAGTCCTAATAACCTCAGGCGCTGGGAAAAACCCGATTTCTTCAGCGTTGAAGCATGAAACTGGCACTGTGATTACCCGTGTATGAAAAAGACATAATTGACCAAGAAAACAAGCTGATGGCGAATGTTTTCGGCAAACGCCAGATAGTGATAACTAAAGGCAAAGGCGCAACTCTTTGGGACATAAACGGCAAAGAATACGTGGACTGCATGGGCGGCTACGGCGTTGCTCTGCTTGGGCACTGTCACCCCAAAGTTGTCGCGGCAGTTTGTAAGCAAGCTGAGACGTTGATTTCGTGCCACGCCAGCCTATACAACAACAAACGTACCGAGTTTCTAGAAAAACTCACAAGCATAACCCCGAAAGGCTTGAACAAGGCTTTTCTTTCCAACAGCGGCGCCGAATCCGTCGAATGCGCCATCAAACTCGCACGCAAATACACAGGCAAACCTGAAATAATTGCCATGATGGGCGGCTACCACGGAAAAACCATGGGCGCCCTATCCGCGACGTGGGACAAGAAGTACCGCGAACCCTTCCTGCCGCTGGTTCCTGAAATCAAGCATGTCCCTCCAGATAACTTGGAGAAAGTCAAAGAAGCCATAACCGACAAAACCGCCGCAGTCCTCCTCGAACCCATCCGCGGAGAAGGCGGAATCCGCGTGCCCCCAGACGGCTTCCTTCAAGGTTTGCGCCAACTTTGCGACGAGAAAAATGTCCTCTTAATCTTCGATGAGGTTCAGACGAGTTTCGGGCGAACAGGTAAGCTCTTTGGGTGCGAACACTGGGGCGTCACACCCGACATAATGTGCCTCGCCAAGCCTTTCGCAGGTGGCTTACCCATCGGCATAACCGTCGCCAAAGAACACATCATGGCAGCATTCAAAGTTGGCGAACACTCCACCACGTTTAGCGGTAGCCCGCTGGTTTGCGCTGCCGGATGCGCCGCCATAGACGCACTAATAGAAGAAAACCTGACTGAAAAAGCAGCCTCGATGGGCAAGTACTTCAAGGAACAACTGGAAGCGCTCCAAGGCAAACACACGATAATCAAAGAGGTTCGCGGAAAGGGCTTGATGCTGGGTGTGGAACTCCGCTTTGACGTTTTCAACATCGTACTTAAAACTGCAGAAAAAGGCGTTCTAATCTTGGATGCTGGACGGAACGTGCTGCGTTTCCTGCCGCCCATGGTCATAACAAAAGCGCAAGTTGACAAAGCAATAGCCGTTCTCGACGTAGCGTTGGAGGAAGAAGAAAATGCAAGAGCAAGCAATACGCCTTCTAACTAACCTTTTGGGCATCTACAGCCCCTCAGGCAAAGAAGAAGACATAGCCAACTTTCTGGCTGGAGAAATGAAAAAACTAGGGTTCCAAGTGGGCGTAGACGCCATAGGAAACGTCATCGGCACCTTCGGTGAAGGCGAACCCACTATCTTCTTATGTGGGCACATGGATACCGTTGCAGGATACCTTCCGTTGCGTGTTGAAGAAGGCAAAATCTACGCCAGAGGCGCAGTGGACGCCAAAGGACCACTGGCAGCTATGGTTATGGCGGCAGCGCAAGTTGCCAAAGAACCAGCCTTCAAAGGAAGAGTCCTAGTTGCCAGCGTAGTTGAAGAAGAAGCCACCAGCCGAGGCGTCAGACACATCATACATGAAGGAATTGAAGCGGACTACGCCATATTCGGTGAGCCCAGCGGCGTCGAAAACGTAACCATCGGCTACAAAGGACAAATCCAACTCAAAGTTGTGGTTAAAACTACAACGGGGCACTCTTCAACGCCGTGGCTCTACGAGAACGCCCTCGACAAAGCCTTTGAGATTTCAGAACACATCAAGAAAAGCTACCCTCCCATAGAACAACAGGAAAGTCCCTACTACGCCATAACCTCCTGCTTAACAAAGATTAGCGGCGGCAGAGCAGACTCAGTGATTCCCTTCGAAACCGAAATACACCTAGACATTCGAATTCCTCCCCAATTCACTACCGCCCAAGTTTTCGAGCAAACCCTAGACGCCATTGAACAATACAAAGCCACCAACCCAAAAGTAACTGTGAAAGCAACCATGAAAGATTCCGTGGAGCCTTTCGAAGTACCCAAAAGCTCCCCCCTCGTGCATGCCCTGTCAGCATCTGTCCGAAAAGTCCTCAACAAACCCGCCACTCTTCTGCGGAAAACAGGTACCGGCGACATGAACATCCTAGGGAAAGCCATGAACCTGCCCATAGTTACTTACGGCCCAGGCGATGGTCATCTGGACCATACAACCGACGAGCACATAGTCATAAGCGAATACCTTGACAGCATTCAGGTTTACAAGGAAACCATCCTGAAACTCGGCGAACTGTACAACAACAAGAAAAACGGCAACAGCAACGGAAACGGGCATGAAAACCCAGTTCAATAACTCAATGTGCATATGCTTCTATGTTTCCCGCTTTTGGAAGGACCTTCAATGTTCGGGTTAATGGACCAATTTAAACGCCCCACAGGTCTCCGAGGCAGATTAATCGCCGCTCTGATGAATCGCAACCATAAACCGCTGACACTATGGGGGCTTTCACATGTGGATATTGCCCCTGACGACGTGATTTTGGATGTGGGTTGTGGCGGCGGCAAAACCGTCAACCGACTGGTTCAACGGGCAAGTCAAGGCAAAGTTTTCGGCATCGACTACTCCCCTGATATGGTGAAATACTCCAAAAAAGTCAACAAACAACTGATTGCCGAAAACCGCGTGGAAATACTCGAAGGATCAGTTGAAAAAATGGTTTTTCCCGATAACTTTTTTGATTTGGTGACTGCTTTTGAAACCTACTATTTCTGGTCCAATATTCCTGACGCCATGCGGGAAATAAAACGGGTGCTAAAGCCCAATGGCAAGTTGCTTATGGTGAACGAAATGGTGAAGGACGGCGTGTACGAAGTTGAACACGCAAAACTGATTGAAAAAACACATGTGTGTCTTTTGCCGCTGGAAGAAATCCGCGATCTTCTGCTTTCTGTGGGTTTTGCGACTGTTCAAGTAGTCACTGAAGCTGGTTCGCCGTGGAACGCGTTTATAGCCCAAAAAGTAAGCAACGACAAAAAAGGAAAGTAGTTGTTTTATATTTTGTCTAGTCCAAACTCTTTGTGAATAGCCCGAACCACTGCTGTGCCGTCTTTCTCTTTAACCACGAACGAGATGTTCAGCTCTGAGCTGCCTTGTGCAATCATGCGGATGTTTATTCCTGCTTTGGCGACGGTTGAGAAGATTTTTGATGCGACTCCGAGTGTGCCTTTCATGTTGGCTCCCATCACTGCTACTACGGCAACGTCATCTTCTGTGGTTACTTCGCTGACTGTTCCTCTTCCTATCAGCGCAATCTCCAGTGTACTGAGGGCTCTGCCTACAAGGTTTCTGCGGATTACCATGGAGATGTTTGCTTCGGAGACGGCTGTGGAAATCATCATGATGTTGATGTTGTTTTTGCCCAGAACCTCAAAGACTTTGGCGTAACTTCCAGGAGCACCCACCATGCCTGCGCCGTTAACGTTAACCATGGCGACGTCTTTGATGAGGGCTACGGCTTTGACGGCTTCGGTGATTTTTGCGTTGGGTTCTTTGGTTATGAGCGTTCCCTGGTTATCTGGATGAAGAGTGCTGCGTATCCGTACTGGTATGTTTTCTTTAATTACTGGTCCCAATGCCCGTGGGTGCATGGCTTTGGCTCCGAAAATCGCCATTTCTGCCGCTTCCTGATAGCTGAGCTGGGGCAGCATTTGGGCGGCTGGAACAATTTTGGGGTCAGTGGTCATTATGCCGTCGACGTCAGTCCATATCCAGATTTCGTCAACCTGCAGTGCCACGCCTAGGATGGTTGCGGTGTAGTCTGAGCCGCCACGGCCAACCGTGGTTACTATGCCGTCTTGGTTTGCGGCGATGAATCCTGTTACTACTGGGATGACGCCTTTTTCGAGTAGTGGTCCGAGGCGTTCGCGGACGAGGTGTGTTGTGTAGTTCATAAGGGGGTCGGCGTCGCCGAAGTTTGAGTCGGTAACTATGCCTGCTTCTTTGCCTGTGAAACATTGGGTTTCGGTTTTGTGGTCTTTTATGGCTCCCCAAACGATGGGTGCAGACAATCGTTCACCGAATGATACGACATAATCTTTAGATTTTGGGGTGAGTTCGCCGACATAGCATATGCCTGTTAGGACTTTTTCTAGTTCAGAGATTGTGTTTTCTGTGATTTGGCTGACTTCTTTTTGGATTTGTTTGCTGGTGATGGCGGTTGAAATTGCTTCTAGATGTTTTTGGAGTAGTTTTTTTGTGACGGTTTCGATGTGTTTTGCATCGCTTTTCTTGGCTTGGCAAGCAATCTCAAGCAAGCTGTTAGTGACGCCTGCCAACGCCGAAACCACAACGGCAACTTTGCAATCGTTCTTAGCATGCTGTGTAACTAAATTGGCTACGTGGCGAATGTTTTTGCCTGTGCCAACGCTGGTTCCGCCGAACTTCATCACAATCTTCATGTCTATTCCACCTTTTCTTTAGGTTAGTAGTTTGGTTGCTAACTTATGTCTTATGTCTAAGAGGTCTCTTAAAACTGCACTGGCAGTTTCCATGCCGCCTGCGCCTCTGCCGACGAGGGTTTGTTCACCCGCAAATTCGGTAGAGAAGGTTACTGCGTTTAGGACTCCGCTGACGCATAAGGGGTTGTTTTTCGGTATCTCCGTTGGCTTCACGGTTGGTCTGTCGCCGTCTATTGAACCTATGAGCTTGATTGTATTGCCCCTTTTGGCGGCTTCATCAAGCGCTTCCAAAGATACGTCACGGATGCCTTTTATGTCTACGTCTTTTAAGGTTATTTTCTTGTTCATTATCCAGTTCGCCAGAATGACCACTTTGCAGGCAGTATCGAATCCGTCAATGTCCATGGACGGTTCTCTCTCGGCGTAACCAAGCTTCTGTGCATTTGTTAGCGCTTCTTGGAAGGTTACGCGGTTTTGAGACATTTCGGTTAGTATGTAGTTAGTTGTGCCGTTTAATATGCCCTGTATGGCAAGTATTTTGTCCCCTGCGAGGCATTTCTTGGCGAACTCGAGCATGGGTGTTCCACCGCCGACTGTGCCGCTGAATCTGAGGTAAACGTTGTTGTACTCTGCCAGTTCTGTGAGTGCTGGCATGGCTAAGGCTAATGGTCCCTTGTTGGTTGTAACAACGTGTTTCCCTGTTTTGAAAGCTTTAATGATATGTGATAGAGCTGGTTCACCGTTTTTGATGTTGACAGGTGTGACTTCAACAACCACTTCTGCTTCAACCGACTCAATAACATCTAACGCTGGCATCCCTGGACGCCCAAAGTCGGGGTCTTTTGATATTGGAAAACCTTTTTGCTTAATAGCTTCCAGCTTTTCAGGACTCAGACCTCTTGGGTCTATAACCGCGCCATCTATATCGGCGATAGCAACAATTTTTGGGTTAAACCCGTACTCCTTAACCTTTTCAGCATCTTTGCGAGCAAGAATTGTAGTTACACCCTTCCCGACTACGCCATAGCCAACTAAAATAATCCTCATGCAAGCCTCACCGTGCCCGAATTGTCACTTGACCCT
>CALMWK010000036.1 GCA_937873375.1 Candidatus Bathyarchaeota archaeon | reverse complement strand
TGTTGTTTTGGGTTTTGTTTGGTTGTGTATTGGTTGTGCAGGTAGGGGCAAGCAGATGCGTTTTTTTTGGTTTTGACGTGGTTGCGCTCTCACAAACTTTACAGCCCCTTTTTGGGAAACGTTAAAACATCCAAGAACCCACTCAATACACGGTGAAAGGCTGTGCACCCCCAAGAACTCTTCCAGCAAATAGAAGCACTCAAGCCCGAAATGGTCAATGCCTTAATGCAGCTTATCCGCGTTCCCGCCGTTGGACCCGAAAGTGACGGTGAAGGCGAACTCGAAAAAGTCGAAACCCTAACCAAAATCCTGCAAAACGTAGGCTTCGACAAAATAGAACGCTACGACGCAGAAGACCCACGGGTTCCTTCAGGAAAGAGACCCAACCTCGTCGCTTACTGCAATGGCGAAGCAGACGCTCCAAAACTCTGGGTAATCACGCACATAGACGTTGTGCCTTCAGGCGAAGAAAACCAGTGGAAAGTCACCAAACCCTTCGAACCCATCTTGAAGGGTGGCAAGGTTTACGGCAGAGGCAGCCAAGACAACGGGCAATCACTTGTTGCCTCAGTTTTCGCCGTTAAAGCCCTCAAACATCTTAGCATAAAACCAAAACGAACTGTGGCGTTAGCTTTCGTGGCGGATGAGGAACAGGGCAGCACCAAGGGCATCCAGCACCTAATAGGCAAAGGACTTTTCAACAAAGAAGATTTAGTGGTGGTTCCTGACAGCGGCGAACCTGATGGAAGCTTCATTGAAATAGCCGAGAAAAGCATCCTCTGGTTCAAAGTGGTCACCATGGGAAAACAGACGCACGGTAGCATCCCGAACATGGGGTTAAACGCGCATCGTATAGGTATGCAGTTTTCTTTGGCGCTTGACGAGGTGCTGCATGCAAAGTACAACGTGAAAAGCGATTATTTCAATGTGTCCACCAGCACGTTTGAGCCTACGCGCAAAGACAAAAACGTAGATGCAGTGAACATTATTCCCGGGGAAGACGTAGTGTATTTTGACTGTCGGGTATTGCCTAATTACAGTCTAGATGAAGTTCTAACCGACGTGCGCAGAGTGGCTGAGGAGTTTGGGCAAAAAACAGGCGCCACGATACACGTAGAAATAATACAAAAGCAAACATCTCCACCGATGGTCGACAGCAAAGCTGAAGTAGTTACATTGCTGAAAAAAGCCATCAAGTTAGCTAGAGGTTTAGACGCAAGCGTTGGCGGTATCGGCGGCGGAACTTGCGCAGCGTTTTTCAGAAAAAGTGGGATTCCCGCGGTTGTGTGGAGCTCCGTGGATGAGGTTGCGCATCAGCCTGACGAGTATGCAAAAGTGCAGAATATGGTGGATGACGCGAAAGTTTTTGCTCTCTTAGCCGTTCTTTAACAATTAACCTCAAAGCCTTGACGGTTCCCTTGGCTTTTCTTTTGTGTGGCAAAACGGTTTTAAAGGTAATTGGCGCATTCATGCAGTGCACACAATTGCATAGGTGCGGAGTTGCAGCGTTTGAACAAAACTGACAAAATAATCATACAAGCCAAAAAAGAAGGCAGAACCGCCCTTCTGGAGCCTGAGGCAAAAGCTATCTGCATCGAATATGACATTCCAGTTACCAAGTTTAACGTTGCGAAGAGCGAAAATGAAGCCGCAGAGTATGCTAAGGCTCTTGGTTTTCCTGTGGTTTTGAAGATTGTTTCGCCTGAAATTATTCACAAAACTGATGCCGGCGGCGTTAAAGTTAACTTGAAAACCGTTGAAGAAGTTAAAGCCGCTTACAAGACTATTTTGGAGAACGCAAAGAAATACAATGCCAAAGCCAGCATAGTAGGCGTGTTGGTTCAGGAGATGGCTCCGCAATCAACCGAAGTCATCGTTGGCTCCGTTAAGGACCCGACTTTTGGTCAAACCGTGATGTTTGGTTTAGGAGGCATATTTGTGGAGATGCTGAAAGATGTCACGTTCAGGGTTGCACCCTTAACCGAGCAGGATGCATTGAGCATGATTACCGAGCTTAAAGCGTATTCCCTACTGAAAGGCTACAGGAACACTCCAGCTGTAGACATCAACGCAATTGTCAGTACTTTAATGAGTGTCTCAAAGTTGGTGATGGCACACCCTGAAATAAAGGAACTTGACCTTAACCCCGTCATAGTTTACGAGAAAGGCGCAAAAACTGTTGACGCCCGAATAATAGTTGAGTAGCAACATTGGTTCAGGGTTCCCAAAAACCTGCTTTTGTGTGGTTTGGGGGCTCTTATCCCGCGCCCTGACAAAATGCGCACTGCATATTTATCAAAACGCGGGAACGCACTCAAGATCCAAATCATCCTACGCGTCTTCGGGGCCAGAGTCGTCATTGCCCGCCATGTCCCCTTTCGGTTCCTAACTTTAAAGCTTTCAGGTAGGCTTTTTTATCTTTTTTGGTTTGGTGCAATGTTGTAAAAGACGTTTTCTGGTTTCGAATCTAAATTGCAGATAATTCCTTTATACCACGTGAGCTAGTGTTAATTTGGGGAAGACTTTTTAGTGTGTTAAATCAGTTGTTCGCTTTTCTGGTCGTGCTCTGAAGCAGAATTCTGGTTAATACTCTAAAGCAGAAAGGGGATATTATGTTTGAAACGATCTAAACTCAAAACGTATGCGGACATACTGAAAGCTCTGACACCTCGAGGTTCCATGAAACCCACCCACATCATGCGTAAGGCTAACATAAATCACAACATGTTGCAGGAATCTCTTGATTTTCTGATAAAGCAAGACATGGTTGAGGCAAGAACCGTTGAAAAGCAGCGAGTAGTGTACTCCATTACCCGTCGAGGTATCCTCGTATTCAAATGCTTCAAAAAGTTAGAGCAGCAACCCCTTAGCTGTCTTCTTCAATAAATGGTGCTTTCTCTAAAAACGATAAATTTCAGTGGGAATCAAGGTTGCTCTTGCAGAAGATGGGTATACAGTTGTCTTGGCCAATTTTTGTGTACCTTGTACAGGGTTATGTCTACTTCTTCGATGCCCTCTATTTCCGAGAGGCGCTGTTGAAATTCGAAAACCTCCTCAAAGCTTCGCAATGGAACAAGGAGGCACATATCCACAGCTCCGAGTAATCTGCCTGCTATGATGACATTTGGGAATTTGGTTAGTTTATCGTAAATTTGGTCGATTTCTCCCTGTTTCCCTTTTGAAATCTTTAAGCAGAATGCAGCTGAGGCTTTGAAACCAAGTTTCTCTAAATTAACCGTTATTGAGGAATAAGCGAAAACTGTTTTTTGCAATCTTTTGTATCTTCGCATTACCATTTGAGGTGAAATTTCGAGCTGGTCTGCGATTTTTCTGAAGGGTGTGCGTGCGTTTTTCGATAAGATTTTCGCTATTTCCAGATCAATTTTATCCATTAATGTTCCTCGTTGCTGATTTGCAGATTTTCTGGGAACGATTCTCGGGTTGTCATGACCCAAAGGTCTGCTTCTGCCGTAGTCACTCCGCTGAATCCCTTCACATGTTCTACGACTTTGTTCATCTCGGTTATGTTTCGGGTTATTGTGAAGCAGAGTAGGTTTTTTCTGCCAACGCCTTCAGCTGTCCGAAGAATTTCAGGGGTGCATTTTAACTGATTGACCACGCTTCCTATTTTGTCTGTGTCGACTCTTAGGCGGAGCGTGGCTCTACAGTTGTAGCCGAAGAACTCTGGCTTTACCTCCAGAATTTCGCCTGTGATGACACCGTCTTGTTTTAGTCGGTTATACCGTGTTCTTATGACGTTTGCTTTGACGTTGCACTCTTTTGCGATTTCTGTAAAACTAGTGCGTGCGTCCCTTAGAAGTGCCTTCAAAATTTTCGCATCTGTTACATCGATTTTTCGTTGGCTGTCCAAATAGAACCTGCTCTTTTTAGAAAGAAATACTGTTAAGCTATTAAGTTTGTCGAATTTTTTTCGTACATTAATCAGCTCTTTAATAGAGTATTGCCTGCAAAAACGTAGGTAAATTAAGTTTTTGTTCCTTCAAATTTGGAAAGTTTGGAAAAACTTATATGCTTACCGCAATAAACTCCTCCCGACATATTTCGGAGAGAAACATGCCAATGGAAATTAAAAAGAATAAACCAAAAATAGCTACCCTTTTGACCCTATTGCTTATCGTATCTGCTCTGATCGCAGGCATACAAACGGTCAACGCTGCCGCCGATATACCCATGTACTGCTTCCTCACCGTTAACCCCCACCCTGTAGGTGTGGGTCAAACGGTTTCAGTGAACTTCTGGCTTGACAAAGTCACACCAACCGCTGGACCTAACAGAGGTGACAGGTGGCAAGGTATAACGGTGACAATCACAAAGCCTGACGGCACAACCGAAACCAAAGGACCATTCACGCTTGACCCTGTAGCATCTGGATATACATCGTTTGTACCCACTATGGTCGGCACATACTACTTCCAAATGAGCTTCCCCGGTGTGCACCTTTCAGGTGTAGGCGGGTTCCCATTTCCAGTACCATTCGACAACAACTACTTACCTAGCACAGGTCAACGAGTTGAACTTACAGTACAGCAGGACCCCGTAGCTCACTGGCAAGAGTATCCGCTACCATCAGGCTACTGGACACGACCCCTAAACGCTGAATTCAGAGGTGCCGCTTCAATTGCAAGCTACTGGTTAGGTGGTGGAAGCGCTGGACCGCACGGTCCTCGGGCATACGACGTTGAAGGTAACTATCAGCCTTACGGCACAGCACCTGATACTGGACACATACTTTGGACTCGTGAGATTGCTTTTGGAGGAATTGTAGGCGGCGAATTCGGTGATAACGTTTACTATCCTGGTGAATCATATGAGCGTAAATTTCAACCAGCAGTAATCATGAATGGACGACTTTACTACAATCAACGTTTAGGCGCATCTTCTTGGGCAGGACTTGTTTGTGTAGACATGAAAAATGGTGAACAACTGTGGTACAAAGAAGGCGTAACAATAACTTTTGGTCAGCTACTGGACATAGAGACACCTAACCAACACGGCGTTATTCCCTACCTATGGGGCGTTGCAGGCTCAACTTACACGATGTATGATGCATTCTCAGGCGACTTCATACTCACTGTAACAGGCGTACCTTCAGGCTCAATGATATTTGGTCCTTCAGGAGAAATTCTGATTTACACCCTCAGCGGAGCAGCAAACACGTTATCTTTGTGGAACTCGACTTTAGCCATCAACCCAACAATTGACAGCACTTGGAGCTGGAGACCAGCCGCAGGCGCTACCGTTAACGGAACAGCCGGCGTTCAGTGGACTGTATCAGTACCAGATGTGGCGGGGACACAGAGTGTAGCAAAAATTAGTTCTGACTTAATCTATGCTAGAGCAACACTTGCAACTGGAGCAACCACTACTGTGTGCGATGTAGCTTATGATTTGCAAACAAAGCAGCAATTATGGGTCCAAAACCGTACATTCGACGGATCCGTTATGACTGGTTCATTACATAATGGCGTTTTCACCACATTTGTAAAAGAGCTAATGGTCTGGTACGGATTTAATGCTCGTACAGGCGCCCAGATGTGGGGTCCAACTGAACCCTACAGTAATGGTTGGGGTGTTTACCAACCTTACGCTGATTACGATTGCGGTTACGGAAAACTCTTTGCAGGTGGCTACGACGGCACCATCCACTGCTATGACATTACTACAGGCGAGAACTTGTGGAACTACAACACTGGCAGCAGCGGCTTTGAAACTCCGTATGGTACATACCCATTCAAAGATAGCGCCATTACAGTTGCTGATGGAAAAGTTTATGCTGCAACTAACGAGCACTCACCGAATACACCATACTTCCACGGATGGAGACTACACTGTATCGACGTTGAAACAGGACAACCCGTATGGAACATTTCCTTCATAGGTCTTGCTCCATTTATAGCAGATGGCTACGCGGTGGGTCTAAACTACTTTGACAACCGCATATACTGCTTCGGCGTTGGACCAAGCGCAACCACAGTGACAGCAGCACCCAAAGTCATCACACAAGGCTCTAGCATACTCATCGAAGGCACAGTCACAGACCAATCTCCAGGCGCAGTAGGTCAACCAGCAATCGCTGACGCAGACATGAGTGCTTGGATGGAGCACCTTTACGAGCAAAGACCCCTTTCAATGAACCTACAAGGCGTTCAAGTGACACTCACAGCCCTCGACCCTAACGGCAACACACAAGACATCGGCACAGTGACAACCGGCATGGGCGGCATGTTCAAGAAACTCTGGACTCCCCCAGTTCCAGGAGAATACACAATCATCGCAATGTTCAAAGGTTCTGCTTCATACGGCGCTTCCGATGCTATAACAGCAATAGGCGTAACAGACGCGCCCGCACCTGCAATCCCAGCAACGACAGCCCCAACTGCAACACCAGCACCCACACTAGCACCAACCGCAACCCCACCTCCAACAGCTTCACCATCAGTTGTTCCTGAACCAGAAGCATTGCCCTCAACAGACATGTACATCATCGGCGCAGCAGTCGTAGTCGTCATCGTAATAGCAGCAGCCGCAGCAGTCATCCTACGCAAACGCAAATAAACAATCAAAAATCAACAAATCTTTCCTTTTTTTCTTTTAGTGGCATAGGCAAAACATGGGCTGAGTGGGCTCTGACGGTTAAACTCTAAAACAGTAACAGCTCAGGGTTCATTTCTATCTCCAAGAATCTTTCCACCCGCCAGCGCCCCAGCAAACCCAACTTGCCTCCGTCTTTTTTTTCAACGCAGTTTAGGTTTACCGTTTGTACAACATTAGAGTGTGCTTCTGTTTTAAAAGACGTAAACTTCGCTTATGCTAACTAAACCGTTGTCGCCCACAAGCCGTTTAAGCTCAGGAAGAAGCGGTTCCAATTTGACCTGCTCATCTACAACTTCAATTATCAACGGCATATTGACGGAAACGCCTTCTATGTGAAGCGTTGACTTGCCCCGTTTGCCAAACCCGTTCACGCCCGTCCAGACTGTAGCGCCGCCCACTCCCGCGTTAACCAGCACATCCAAGAGGAGCGTTTGGAGGCGTTTGCCGTCGAGTTCATCATTCTTTTTTATGCGTATTGTGAGGTTCCACATTTTCATCTTCATTGCAGCATCCTCTCAATCATGATGTTGCCTATGGCTCTGCCGCCAATTACGGCGCCTAAAGACAATCCGACGTTTGCAAGAATA
>CALMWK010000035.1 GCA_937873375.1 Candidatus Bathyarchaeota archaeon | reverse complement strand
CAGCTTCGAATGCTATTTCAGGTAGCGAATCAGCAAACTCGTGATATTTCCGTTCACTCTTCGCTAATTCAGCCTCAAATTTTTTGAGGTGGGTTATGTCTTTGGCAACATGAACGCATTGAATGATTTTGCCGTTTTCATCAAAGATTGGTGAGTTAGTTACTAAGAGGTGCATGTCTAAACTGGGGAGTTCTATTTCTGCTGACGAAGCTTCTTTTGTTTTTGCAGTTGTCGTAAACGGGCAATTTGACGGCGGGGTATCTAAATTATGCAGAACTTTGAAGCAAGGTTTGCCTACAAGTTCTTCAGGTTTTTTCTGTAGAACGTCGCAGGTTTTTTTATTGGCTTTAACAAGCTTTTGGTCCTTGTCAATAATGAAAACCAAATCCGTGATGGAGTCAAAAGTTCTACTCCACTCTTCCGATGCCTTCTTAATCTGCTCTTCTACCCTCTTTCGCTCGGTTATGTCTATTGATAGTATGAATATGCCTTCGGGAACTGGCTGAATACTTAGTTCGAACAATCCTTTAGCGCCATCAGGGAAAAGAAATTCGTTCTCCATTTTAACGGATACTTTTTCGTTTATGCACCTTTGCATTTCAGAAAACAGTTTAGCTTTCTCTATTCCGGGGTACATTTCCATCATAGTTTTGCCTAAGAATTTCTCTTTTTTGTGGCGACCATGCGTGGCTGCCGCATCGTTGAGGTATACGTAGCGCCAGTCATAATCAATAATCTGGCAGCCTTCTAGCATGCCGTCGAGTGTATTTCTTAGACGCCGCTCAGAGGCTTTGATTTGTTCTTCACCATTCTTACGTTCAGTTATATCCCTAATTATCAGACTAGTTTTGGCTACGCCTTCAGCATCCGTGAAGACATTTGACGTGGTTTCGCCAAGAAAAGTTGTTCCATCTTTCCGCTTAAAAGTCAGTTCCGATTTAACTTTCCCTGTCTGCGCCCGTTCCTTCAGGGCAGCTGCCAGTTTTTTGTCTTTAACGACTATTCCAGCGCGTCCAGCGTTTATTATTTCTTCTTCAGTCATGCCTAACATGCGACACGCCGCAGGGTTTGCAGCAAGAATAGACCCATCAGGCTTAGTCAACATCACCCCATCAGAACTGTTCTTAAACAAAGAATGGTATTTCTCTTCACTTTCCTTTAATGCTTGTTCGGCTTGTTTACGTTCAGAGATGTCGTGGACGCTTCCTATGAGGTGCGTACAGCGACCACTTGAATCAAAGAGGGGAGTAACCGTAACCTCGCCATATTTTCTTCCCGCGGGATAATCGGTAACCTCGTCCCATCTTACCGTTTTGTTTTCCCGAATTGCCTGCTTGTACTTCCCGAGAACTAAAGTCAAAGAGGGCTCTGGAATGACTTCACGTACACTTTTGCCTACAGCCTGATTTTCCAGTAATCCTGTGGCATCGAGGAAGGATTGGTTAACAGAGACAAAACGGAATCGATTGTCTGGTTCAACCGACAACAAAAATAGCACTTCAGAAACATTGCAGTAAATTGAGGAGAGCATGCGTTGTTGTGTTTGTAATGCCTCCTCCGCTCGTTCTTTGTCTACCCGCAACTGTAGTGCTGTGATTCCGTAAGCGAAGTCGTTTGCCAGTTCAGTTAGCAAATTCACCTCTTCGTCCGAGAAAGAGTCAGGCGTTTTGCTGTAAATGTTTAGCGCGCCAAAGGCTTTACCTTTTGCCATCAGAGGCAGAGCTAAGGATGAGGCGTAACCTCTTTTTGTGGCTTGTTCACGCCACGGTTCAAAGTCAGGGTCGGTAAGCATGTTCCTGCATCTTTGTGGTTTTCCAGTGCGGATTGCTTTGCCAGTTGGTCCTTGACCGCGTTTGGTGTCTGCCCACGTGATCTTTAGTGAGTCGATGTAGCCCTTGTCGAAACTCGCGAAAGCTATCAGCTTGACGGTTTTGTCTTTGTCCTGTTCGGCAAAGCCAACCCACGCTAACTCGTAGCCACAGTCTTGGGCAATAATATTGCAAACCTCTTGCGCGAACGATAGATAATCGGTAGCGTGTATCAGCACTTGGTTACTCTTGCTGAGCGCTCTAAGAGAGCGGTTGAGCTTGCGGAGTTGCTCTTCAGCTTGTTTGTGTTCAGTGATGTCTTCTAATTCGGCTATGTAGAGGGTAGGTTTTCCTTCTTTGTCTCGTACCGCACTGACCATGACTTTTCCATAGCGTACTTCTCCGTCTTTTCTTATGTGGCGTCTCTCTAAGCTAAAAAATGGGACAGCCCCAGATTTGAGCTTCTCCATATTTGAACTGCTTTCTTTAACATCGTCTGGGAGCGTGAAGTCTTCAAACGTCATTTTTTTTAGCTCATCTTCTGAATAACCAACTATTCTGCAGAAAACCTCATTTGCACTCAGGATCCGAAAGTTCGGGTCAGTTGTTGCTATGCCAATGGGGGCATTCAAAATAATAGCTTTTGATAGCCCTTCGCTTTCTTTCAATGCGCACTCTGCTTTTTTGCGTTTAGTAATGTTTCTTGCGATGCTTAGGATTGCTTGTTTTCCTTGGTAAGTTACGAGGCTGGAGCTTATTTCCACTGGGATTTCTTTGCCGTTTTTGGTGGTGTGTGCGGTTTCAAAAATTTGTGTTCCAACCTTGGGCAATCGGCTAATTAGGGTTTGAACTTGCTCTTGGTTTAGATTCTTGTCGATGCCTCGGATTCCTAATGAAAGCAGTTCTTCTCTGGAATACCCCAAAACCTTGACTGCTGCGTCGTTCACGTCAAAGAAGTTGCCTTCAAAGTCAATCACCCAAACCGTATCATTCATACCGTTAATTAACTCACGATACTTCGCCTCACTAGCCCTCAAAGCATTTTCGGCTTTGCACGTTTTGGCAACATTCAAGATTGCATGGGATAGTTCGCCATAAACGGTTTCAGGGTGACCTTGCTTGTTTAGGTAGTAAGTGGCTCCTGAGTTGAGGGCTTTTATGGCGACTTCTTCTCTGCCTTTCCCCGTAAACAGGATAAATGGAACTTCAACATTTTTTTCTTTTAGCTCCTTCAGAAAATCTAAACCGTTTTTCATAGGCATTTCATAGTCAGAAACAACAACATCAAAAGAATCGTTGGCTAATTTTTGGAAAGCCTCATCAACACTCAGGGCGGTTTCAACCTCAAGCTTACCTTCCAACTCTAGTATTTGCTTTGCAACTTCCAAAAAACCAACATCATCATCAACATGCAAAACTCTAATCCTTTCCATCCCTCGCAAGTCAGAGGCTTCCTCCGAAAGGTTTCTCAGACATTATAACACAGCCAGAATAATTAGAAGGGAGCGCGCAATAGCTAAGTTAGGACAACTTCTATAAAACATTTATCAGAATATAACTTATCGCCATTCCACAAACGAAAACATAACCCCACACACCCATCATTGAACAGAAACAGTTACAAATGCTTTTTAATTGTGAATGAAGCTTATGACTAAAACAACAACGAGGATTCAACGTGAACACTGACAAAATAGTTATCGGCTTAACTGGGATGCCTGGCTCAGGAAAATCCTTGGTTGTGGTTGAAACCGCTCAAGAGTTAGGCTATGACATCGTGGTTATGGGCGACGTGATACGCGAAGAAACTCAGAAACGCGGCTTAGAACTAAACCCGAAAAACGTGGGAAAAGTCATGCTTGAACTACGCGATGCACATGGCGACAACGTAATCGCTGAGAAATGCACCTCAAAAATCGAACAGAAAGAAAACGCAAAAGTAATCGTGGAAGGCATCCGCAGTTTACATGAGGTAAACGTGTTTAAAGCACACTTTGCCAAATTCACTCTTATGTCGGTTCACTCTTCACCTGAAACACGCTTCAAACGCCTCTTTAGCCGCGGCAGAAGCGATGACCCCAACAACTGGGAACTATTCCATGAAAGAGATATGCGCGAACTCGGCGTAGGCATAGGAAACGCCATAGCCATGGCGCAGTTTATGATTATTAACGAGGAAAGCAAAGAAGCAGCAAAAATCAAGGTTAAAGAGACATTAAAAGAGGTTGAGGAAAACTGGAGCAAGTAACTGTTCACGTGGAAGCTGACGTTAACCCCACGGAATCCGAGGAAAAAGTGAAGAAAGCACTATGGAACCTATTCGGCGACGTAACCACGCAAACCAAACCTCTTCAGAAAGGAGCTGTTTTGACGGCAGAAGCAAAAGGCTTAGATACGCTATCTACGCTTCGTAACGTGCTTCGCAGAGACCGGGTTCGTGACGCCTCAAGAAAACCTCTATTCCAAGGCATGAGCGGAGACGCAATTACTTTCTACTTGAACAAGCAAGTGGCGTTTGCAGGTCACGTTTCCTTCTCAGAAGCAACTTCAGAGTCACCGCTTGGACCCATAAAAGTCATTGTACAATGTGAAAACCCACGGGAGCTAATTGACTGGCTTGCGCCGCGAACAACAAAAAATTGACCCATCATTCTCTCAAATGAAGGCATCGGTTACTCAAAGAGGAGCGGTGCTGCTCGGTAACTGGGTTGCCTGCGACGCCTACGAAGAAAACCGACCCCTGCGAATTGTGACGCACGCACATGCTGACCACACAGGAGGCTTACGGTGGAGCTTGCGGGAATGCGAGAAAGTTCTGATGACTCAAGCAACCCGTGACCTCATTGAAGTTCTGGAGGGTCCTCTTGGTCCGAGAGTAAAACATATTCACACTTTACGATATGACCAACAGTTCCGTTTTGACGGCGAGCGCGTCACGCTGTTCAAAGCTGAGCACATTTTGGGCGCAGCACAGGTTTTAGTGGAAAACAAAGAAGGCGAAAAAGTCGTTTGGACGGGGGACTTCAAAATTGACGGCACACCCGTGCTGAACTGCGACACCTTAGTGGTTGAAGCCACATACGGCAGCCCCATGTGCAGACGCTCCTTCGACGTGGATGTTCGGAAACTTTT
>CALMWK010000034.1 GCA_937873375.1 Candidatus Bathyarchaeota archaeon | reverse complement strand
TGTATCAGTTAACATCGTTGCAACGAAAGCCAGTTTGAGTTGTGTCATGCTTTTTTAGTCTCCAAGTTTAACAAAATAGGTCGTTCATTGGTTAATCACTATAAATGTTAATGAAAAAAAGGGAAAAAGGGGGTATAGGTAGAGGTGTGGTTGAACCTTGATGCTAACGCTCATGGGTACACGTATACTCCTTGTAACGTAGTTCCGAACCATTTTTGGATCATCTGGGCATGTATTGCTGCAGGGTCTATGTCCGCAAAGCGGGTGGGGTGGAACCATTTCGCGAAATAGAGCAAACCAATAACGTCTCGGTCTACCAATAGGGTACTCTTGATGACGTAGACCTTGTTAGATGAAGCTGCCTTTAATCCGCTTACTCCTGGTCGACTAAGTATGCTATTTTGTAAGTTTTGAAAAGCTGTCAGATTCTCGCCAGATGTGTAGTCTAACATGCGGATAAAGATGCCAGGGTTCTTCTCCAGCACAAACTCAGAACTCAGTTGGGGATTTGAAGTTGTTGCATTTTCACCAACGTTTATTCCTCCTGCTGCTTCAATCAGTAAAGTATATGAGCCGTTTGGACCTGTGCTGAACCAGGGTTGGTACCATTCAAAGAAAACTAAAGGCTTATCGCTTCGGGATATGTTTGCTACTCGTTCTTTTACGAGGTTTTCGTAATAAGTTTCAAAGTTAATGAGTTCGTTAGCTCTTTCCTTTGCATTCAAAATCAAAGCCAAATTCGTTATGTATTGTTCGCGTCTAGTTCCTGTTAATGTGTCCTCGATTACCGCTATGCCAGCGTTTTCAAGTATCTTTCGGTTTTGGTCACTTAATCTTTGGCTGGCAAGCACTAAGTCAGGGTTAAGTTGTATTATCAATTCTAGGTTTGGAGCTGTATCTGCGTCTCCCACTGCAGGTAGCGCCATAATCGAAGAGGGGAGTACTGCTTGTGCATCGGAAGTCAACATCCCAACACGTCCTACAATTAAGTTTGTAGCTCCTAAAGCACAGACAATTTCAGCTGAAGTGAGGCAGACTATACGTTTTACAGGAAGGCTCACGTTGACTTGTGCTCCGTTGGCGTCAACCACGATGACGCTAGTGGGTTGTGGAGTGGGTGTGGGTGTTGGCGTCGGCGTAGCACTGGGCCCAGTACAACTACCAAGC
>CALMWK010000033.1 GCA_937873375.1 Candidatus Bathyarchaeota archaeon | reverse complement strand
CCACGCCCCTGGTCCGCCAACGATGACTTTCAAACCGTTTTTTTTGGCTTTCTGTATCGTGGAGCTTCGCAGAAGCGCCTGAAAGTGTTTTGCTAAAAAAGGCTGTTTTTTAAAAATAGACGAGAGCGTGGTTGATGCGGGACCTAAACCGAAGGGATCCATTGTGTGGATGCCTAATACTTTGACGTCTTTTAGGTTTCCAAGATGACTTGGGCTTTTCGTGTCAACTTTGAAGCCTTCTTTTAACAGTTGAGCTTCGGTTTTTCTTAACCCATACGGCGCCGTCCAGGGGTTACCGCTGCTGGATTCCACTGGTGGAAAAAAGAGGTAGCTAAACAGCCAATCTGGGATGAAATTGGGTGGCGCGCAGGTTCCGAAGCCTAGAAACTCGTTATGGTGATAGTTACTCATCAGTGTACGGTCTGCTGTTAAAAGCACATCAGCCATTTGACGTCCTCCTTTACTTTTGAGCCCACCCTTACGCAAAATGTTTTTTCAGTAAAATTCAGTCAGTAAAACCGAGATATAACTATATTGTTTGCTTGTTGGAAAGAAAACCTCGCGGTTGCCAATTGATGCTGTAACGGTCAAGCTACGCTTAGTTTTGTAAATGTTGCTC
Source organism: Candidatus Bathyarchaeota archaeon (assembly GCA_937873375.1). GTDB lineage: Archaea > Thermoproteota > Bathyarchaeia > Bathyarchaeales > Bathycorpusculaceae > JADGNF01. The sequence goes on along the minus strand of CALMWK010000033.1, from coordinate 940 downwards.
AGGGTTATTTTTACATATTTTTTGGTCGTTTTTGCTTTATTCTAGAAAAATGTATATCAAGGTATTCGTCATTTTTATTGTAAACTACTATTTAGAGAAGGGATTGCTTTGAAAACCATGGTAGAGTTTAGATGGCATGGTAGAGGCGGCCAAGGTGCCTGGACTGCCAGCGAACTTTTGGCACGAACAGCCCTTGACGAAGGTAAATACATCCAGTCTTTCCCCGAATTTGGGCCTGAAAGAATGGGTGCCCCCGTCACTGCCTTTACACGTGTAAGCACGGAACCAATAAGGTTGCATTGTGCAGTCTATGACCCAGACGTTGTAATTGTACTCGACAACACCCTGTTGAAGACAGTACCTGTAACTTCTGGATTAAACCGCGAGGAAGATTGCATCATAATCAACTCAAGCGAGGAACCCTCCGTCCTTAAAGAGCGCCTTAAAGTAGTAAAAGGCAAAATTTGGACGGTCCCGGCAACTGAAATCGCCATAAGAATCTTAGGCGCACCCATCACAAACACCGCGTTGCTGGGGGTTGTTGCTAAAGCGACCGAAATCGTTTCCTTAGAAGGCATCTATAAAACACTCCAAGGGCGCTTCCGTAAAGATTTGGCGGAGAAAAACTATGCAGTTATTCAAGAAGCATACAAAGAGGCGAAAGTGGAATGAGCTCTAAAGACAAAACCTGGAAAGAAATCTCTATGGCGGGAGTCTGCTCCAAGTCCAGCGTGGGCTTCATGACTGGCGACTGGAAAACCTTCATGCCGATTCGCGACTTAGAAAAATGCACAACCTGCTTAACCTGCGTGATGCTTTGCCCTGAAGGAGCAATCAAATATCGTCCTGATAGAAACAGAATCGAAATAGACTTAACTTTCTGCAAAGGTTGTGGCATCTGCGCAAATGAATGCCCTACCAAAGCAATAACCATGAGACT
>CALMWK010000032.1 GCA_937873375.1 Candidatus Bathyarchaeota archaeon | reverse complement strand
ACCCAGTATATATTAAACAAGAACAGTGGCATTAAACTCGCAGCAACACAAACATTCTCACTGTGTCTAATTAGAGACAGTAGGATTTCCCCATTCATTGTAGAACGAGAAGTGATTTTTAGCATTTATCATGGAAAACGCACTGCGCCACGATGACAATACATCCGCAGACTAGAAATCATATTAAAGCCGTCTCTGCAGATAATGTAGATTGAAGCGTTTATGCCGACAAATTTGCCGCCTGAAGCCAAAGACAAGTGGGCTGAAGTAGAAGCCACTAATGAGCCAAAACTGAAACTTCAGAAGTACCAAGAATTCCTAGCCGCTGTTCCTCAACATAAAGGTACAATGAAGCTTCGGGGTCAAATTAAAAAGAAAATGGCGGTCATACGTAAAGATCTTGATGACAAGAAGAGGAAAGGCACTGGAAAGAGCAGTGGTGGACCAAAACTTTTCGTAGAAAAAGAAGGCGCTGCACAAGTTGCTTTACTTGGCATGACGAATGTTGGCAAAAGCAGCCTTTTAGCCGCGTTAACAAACGCGAAGGTGGAAGTCTCACCTGTTCCCTTTACTTCACATGAACCCGTGCCAAGCATCATGAGCTATCAGGACATACGGTTCCAAATTATAGAAGCGCCAGCCATGATAGAAGGCTCCGCAGACGGCAAATTATGGGGAATGTCAACTCTGGGATCAGCTAGGAATGCAGACGGTATAATTCTTATGGTTGATTTATCGAATAACCCCGTTGCGCAGCTGGATCTTCTTCGGGAGGAACTAGAAAAATCACGCGTTATGCTTAGCAAGCCAAAAGGACGCATAGAAATTGACCGCAGACATACCGGAGTATCATTACGAGTCATCCTTGTTGGGAAACTCGTTGACTGCACTATGAAAGAGGTAGAAGCACTTCTGCGAAGCTATCGGATAAGCGATGCTATTGTTAAAATCAGCGGCGAAGTCACCTTAGATGAGGTGGAAGACGCCATTTTCGAAAGCACCATCTACAGACCAGCGATAATTATCGCAAACAAACTGGACATACAAGGTGCTGAGGCTAACTTAAAGCGTCTACAAGCTCATGTAGCGGGAAAATTGCCAATTATCGCCATCTCCTGCGAACAGGAACGTGGGTTAGAACAAGTAGGTGAAGCGCTCTTCAAAAACCTAGATACCATCCGCATCTACACCAAAGAGCCTGGCGCCAAAGCACCCAGCACAAACCCCTTCACCCTCAAACGGGGCGCGACCCTGCAGGATTTAGCTAAAAGTATCCATGGCGAGTTCGTGAAAGACTTTGCTTTTGCCAGAGTGTGGGCTAAACGGTTAGTGTTTAGTCCACAGAAAGCGGGGTTAAGCTTTGTTTTAGAAGACGGCGATATAGTAGAGATTCACACAAAATAAAATATATGAAAAGGGAAAAGAAAAGATAGCGCGCTTATCGGCTTGATTGTGCTACGCGTTCAATTTCGTGTCGTTTGGAGACGCCTGCGCTCTTGATGTCGTTGTTGGATGCCAAGACAAGTTCTTCGGCTATGCATTCTTCGATTGAGCGGGGGTTGTTAGCTGCGGCTGCGCGGGCACCTTCGGTTATGTGTCTGACAGCGAGGTCGATTCTGCGTTGAGGTGCAACGTCGACTGATAAGTGGTAAACGACTCCACCGTAGCTGACGCGTGTAGTGTCTTCGCAGGGTGCGCTGTTTTCGACTGCGCGAACTAGAACTTCAATGGGGTTTTTGCCCGTGCGTAAATTGATAATTTCAAAAGCTTGTTTAACGATGTTTGCGGATTTGGCTTTTTTGCCGCTGTTCTTGCCGGGGCGCATCATGTTGTTGATTAAGCGTTCGACGATGTTGACGTTGGCTTTGCGGAATCTTTGATGTTCATGTCTGCCCATGCTGTGGGGCGCGACCATCGGTGTCAAATTCAAATAGCGTTGCAAGCCAAGGTCGTTGACTTGGATTTCTTTGAAACTCCATTTCTGGAAAAGTTTGATTTCTGCTTGTTGTGCTGGTTGAGTTGTGGTTGTGCTCACATATATCACCTTGCGGGTTTCTGTTTTCTCCCGTAAACCAGCTCGTTGAGGCTTACGCCGTTAACCATGACAACCTTCCACCGTACACCGGGGATGTCGCCCATGGCTCCGCCGCGGGTTCCGCCGATGCCTTCAACAACAACTTCGTCGTGTTCATCTACGACGTTAAGGGCACCGTCTCCGGGTAGGAAAGCTGAGATGACACGTCCGTTTTTGATAAGTTGAGTGCGTACACATTTGCGGATGGCACTGTTAGGCTGCTTAGATTCGACACCTACTTTCTCGAGAACTATTCCTCGTGACTGGGGTGCCCCTTGCATGGGGTCAACTTTTTCGTCGAGCATAAGCATACGCCTGTTATAGTATCGGTCGCTCCAACGGAAGTTTTTCCGTTTCTTTTGTAGTTTTCGAGCGGCGAATTCGCCTCTTGGAGACTTTGAACCCATTCTTATATATCCTCTTGCACAGTTAGAGTTACAACACTAATATTTAAACCGCACTAAGCGGAAATGGGAAGTTGCTGGTTTGTTTTTGTCTCCTGCAATTTGGGTCTTTTTGGTTGCTGTTTGTGCCGTTCGCTGTTTTTTTGTTTAGGTTGTTGTTGATGGGTGGTTGCTTAGTTTCATCAACTTCTTTTTGGTTGTTTTGTTTGTTGTGTTTTGTTTTTTGGGTTTGGTTTGGGTTTTGTGTTGGTTGTGCAGGCAGCAACAAGTTGCTACGGGTGTTTTCTTGGCTTATTCTACTCCGAACGCAACAGATAACCTTCACCTGCAGGCGCGAAAGGACTTTGCTTTCTGTAAACGAAAGTGAAATAAGAACCCAACACGAGGTTAATTCTTCACTAGAGCTGAGAACATGTCAGGCACAGAAACCCTTCTCCCCTTCATTAAAGAGAAAAAGAAAGGCGACGAAGAGCAACCCACGATAATTGTGGACAGCCGTGAAGCAAACACTGCAGCAAAAATTGTGAAGGGCCTATTGGAAAAAGGCGTAAACATCAAAACTGAAGCCCTCGAAAAAGGCGACTACATCCTCAGCGACCAATGCGCCGTAGAACGCAAAACTGTCCAAGACTTTGTTTACACGCTCACCCGCAGATACCTCTTCGAACAAGTCTTCAAGCTCAAAGAGGCTTATCCTAAATCGCTTCTGCTAATAGAAGGCTACTTGCCGATGATTTACAAGTTCAGCCACATCCAACCCGTTGCTGTTTGGGGTGCAATGTTTAACCTCGCCAAAAACGGCGTAGCAATGGTTAACACGTCAAGCTACAAAGAAACCATAGACTTTCTGTATGTAGCTGCAAGGCAAGAGCAGATAGTGGAGAAACGTTCACCAACCGTCCACGCCTTCAAAAAAACTGAAACCCTCTCAGAAGCCCAAGTTTACTTTGTCGCCAGCTTGCCCAACATTGGCAGAGAAAAAGCCACTGCCATTCTGCAGTCTTACCAAACACCCCTAAACGCAATAATTAACATTGACGACTGGTCAAAAACCGTGCATGGACTTGGACCTGTGATAACCAACAAAATCAAAGACGTCTTAAGCACGCCATACAAAGAATAAGCAAGAAACAGCGAAGCGGTGCATTAGCGCGCTGGTCACATTTCCCCAGACTGCTCAGAGTGCATCAGATTTGCCCGCTACTCGATTACGGCTGGAGCTATTGGGCTTTCTGCATAACGGTGATTCGGTTTTGGACTGTTGTGTTAAGGTCATCAAAGAGTGTGTCCTGAGCCCATTTAGGCAGGTTCGTAACTTGATCCTGTACTGTGGACCATATGTTTACCCATTTTTTGTATGCTGCATCTCGGCTTCCTTTACAGGTATCCTGTATTCTGCCATAGCTTGTTCACTTTCTCTGAGCAAATCCTGCAAAGGCTTATGCGCTTTAAGCAGAACGGCTGCCTCGTTTAGCCCTTTACCAGAAGGCTTGAACAGACGCTTTTGCCCATCCCAAAACCCTTCTATTAACTCTTTGCGCTCCATAGCATACAAAACACCATAAACTGTTCCTGAACTAAAAGAAGTGCCAAATTTTTTTTGAAGATAAACCATAACGCCATAGCCAGTCATTGGATCCTTCTGCATTTCCAGCAGTATCAGAACATCCATAAAATTCCTAACTACTCGCTTACGGAAGTCCACAGCCAGCATTCTCCCCGCCACTTACACTCAAAAAGAACTATCTGCACGGTGAATAAATGCGTCAATGTTTATATTTATACTTTCTCTTAAATCCGCGTTTTTTATTTTCAAAAAAAAACAATACCCGTATTAAACCCAAATAAACAGCGCAAATCATTCAAAAAGAACCATTCACAAGTTTGACACCGAAAAACACTCTAGCCAACCCGCAACAAAACCACGCCAACACACCTCTCTACTCCATTTACCAAAAACATGCAGCAAAATTATTTGCGGACACCACAAACTGTCGGGTGTCTGATGTACCCGCTGAAGACCACACAACAGCTTGACACAACCTGCACAACCAAGGCACAACCAAACAAAACCCAAACCAAACCCCTACGACAAAACACAACCCGCAGCTCAACGCCTAAGAAGTAGATGTGTATAGCAACCAAACTACAACTACAAACAAAACAAAAAACAAACCCAAAAATAAAACCAACCACCAAACTATACACAACAGCCAAAAACAATCAACAACTATTTATTAAGACAGTGCGTTGGAATAGTACGTTTGTAACGGTGACTAAGGCAATGAAAACAGTTATAGTTCAGTTTCCCTTCGGTGTTGTGGCTTTCGACCAAGAAAACCAAATAGTAGCCCGCGTAATGTTCCCTAAAAAGCCACAGGCAGCAGCCAAAGCAATAGCCAAGCTGGATTCTGGAAAATTATCCGACCAAATCACAAATCTAATCACCCAGCTGCAAAGCGCTGGTTATGACACATTCGTATTTGACAGCCAAGCATTAGCAGACGAAATAAAACGAACAATAGGCATAACAGTTGAAGTTGCTATACCACAAGAAACCGAGCAAATCCATGCTCACAGGGAACAAATAGCAATTGACACAGGCTTTGTCAAAGACGCAGCAGAACTTAACCTGTGGACACGCAACGTCAGCATGGAACTCGCCAAAGTCCAAGTCAAAGGCGCAACAGAAAAACGGGACCTCATCGTCGGACAAGCCATCCAAACCCTCGACGACTTGGATAGGACGCTGAACCTGTTCATGGGACGACTACGGGAATGGTACGGTGTGCACTTCCCTGAACTAGACCGTTTGGTCGAGAAACATGAAACTTTTGCACGCTTAGTAACGAACCTAGGCCAAAAGGAAAACTTTACTGTTGAAGCCCTCGAAAAAGAAGATCTACCAAGAAATAAAACTGAACAAATCAGCAACATCGCCCAATCATCCATGGGCGCAGACATAACCGAAACTGACCTTGCGCAGATTCAAGCGCTCAGCAAAGATATCTCAGATATGTACAAGCTGCGCGAAAGCATGGAAAACTACTTGGATAAAACCATGGAGGAAGTAGCACCCAACACCAAAGCAATCGCAGGCGCACTTCTAGGCGCACGCCTAATCGCCATCGCAGGCGGACTACGAAACCTCGCAATGCGACCAGCCAGCACCATGCAAGTTTTAGGCGCAGAAAAAGCGCTCTTCCGCGCCATAAAAACAGGCGCAAGACCACCCAAACATGGCTTGATTTTCCAGCACACACTACTGCATGACGCTAAGAGATGGCAACGAGGAAAAATCGCGCGCGCCATAGCAGGCAAACTATCCATAGCCGTCAGAGCAGACGCCTTCGGAGGCGCATACAGCGGCGACAAACTCAAAGCCCAACTAAATAAAAGAATTGAAGAAATCCGCCAGAAATACCCTGAACCACCACCAATCAAAGAACAACCACGAAGAGAACAAAGACCCCGAGAATTCAGGGAACGCAGAGACTTCCGCGGCGGTGGAGGAGGATTCAGGGGTCGTGAAGGTGGCGGATTTAGAGGCAGCGACAGAAGACGAGAAGGCGGAGACAGGCGATGGCGCGACAACAAGGGTGGCGGCCAGAAGTGGGGACAAAACAGGCGTGCAGGTTCGAGTTAAGCCTCATCCACAGTTTGCGGAAATCTACCAAATTACGTTGGAAGATGGCGCGCACAGGTTAGCTACGCGGAATTTGGCGCTTGGCAGAAACGTGTATGGCGAGCGGCTTATTCGTGTGGAAGGTGTGGAGTATCGTGTTTGGGATGCTTTTCGCAGTAAGCTTGCTGGCGCTATTTTGAAGGGTCTGCAGACAGTTCCGATATTACCAGATCAGAAGGTTCTCTATTTGGGTGCGGCTTCTGGAACTACACCTAGTCATGTTTCAGATATTGTAGGCGAGAATGGGCATGTTTACTGTGTTGAATTCGCTCAGAGAAGTCTGCGGGAACTAGTTGACAACGTTTGCACGTACAGGCTTAATATGTCGCCGTTTTTGGCGGATGCACGGATGCCCCAGAAGTACAGCATGTTTATTTCAGGCAAAGTGGACACCGTTTACTGTGATGTTGCGCAGCCTGAACAAGCCAAATTGTTAGCGGATAACGCTGATGTTTTCCTCAAGGCGGGTGGCTGGGTTATGTTGGCGGTGAAATCGCAGAGTATCGATGTGACCAAAGCGCCTTCAGAAGTTTACCAGCAAGAAGCCAAAGTGCTGAAGAAGCGCGGTTTTCGGGTTGAGCAGGTTGTGGATTTGGAGCCTTACGATAAGGCGCATGCGATGATTGTGGCGCAACGGTAGAGCATTGCAGATGTAACTTTCTCACATATCTGGGAAGTGGAAAACGTGGTTGCACTTGGCGTCTTTTTCTAGTTTGCATGGAAGATTTGTTGGCTGTTTTTTAAGTCAATTTGGTCTGTGTAGTTCCCTGTTGGCTCTTTGCGGCTTTCGCTGGTTTCCACGATTTGCGTATACAGTCAGGGTATTCCTTGTGCGTTTTCAGCCATTCAGTCATGAAATTTGGTGTTTTTGGGTCTGTTAAGTATCCTGTGCCAAAATCGCCATATTGCTCACGGAGCAGGGCAATTTCTCTGTCGCGTTCCACTTTCGCGATTATGGATGCGGCTGAAACTACGGGGTAGGTTTTGTCCGCTTTATGTTCGGCGATTATGCGTGTTTTGAAGGGGGATGCTTCTTGGATGTGGCTGGCGAAGCGGTCTGCTAGGACATCTGCGGCGTCAACGTAGGCGATTTCTGGTTTTAGCGTAGTCACTATCTGCGCCATGGTTTCTGCTTCAAGCCTGTTTAGTTTGTGGAGTTTTCGGTGGCTTTCAACTGCGCGGTCAATTTGTTGTGGTGACAATTTTATGATTTCAGTTTTTTCGGATAGGTGGGTGATTTCTGGGATTAGTGCTTCGCGTTTTTTTGCGGTTAAAAGTTTGGAGTCTTTTACGCCGAGTTGAGTAAGAGCTGGGATGTTTTCTTGTTTGATTAGTATGCCAGCTATGACGAGTGGGCCAATTACGCATCCTCTTCCTGCTTCGTCGATGCCAGCGATTAACATGCTCAAGTTTCACCTTTGTGCGTTATGCGCTTACTGGGTTCTAGGCTATAACGCTTTCACAACTCAATACTTTCGCGAGTTATAGGGTAAGGTGAGAACTGTCTTGCTTGGAGCCAGACTATACGCCCTTTGTTTTTTGTTTCGTTGTTGTTGTGGGTGTTTGCTTAGGCACTACTTTTTGGTTGTGTTTTTTGGTCTGTTTGGTTGTGGACAGAGCGGTTTTGCTTCACTATTGTATGTTGAGGTATGTTGTGTTTTTTGGGTTTTGTGTTTTTATTTGGGTACGATTTTGTGCCAGACTTTTCGTGTAACACTCCAAAAAGAGGTTATGCTGGTAATCAGTAGAGTGCCTACGAACACCAAATTTGCCACGGTAACCCACCCTGGATTCTGTGCCATCCCAATGCTGATGGCCACAGAAAAATACAAACAGGCAAAGCCCAGCAGACCTTGAACTGCCTGAATTAGTTTGCGTCCCTGATGCGCTATGAACTTCAAACGACGAATGAATGAAGCGGTTTTGTTTGAGACATCAGGCAAATCATCTAGAACCAAGGCTAAGCCGCCTAATACGAAGAATCTGCCCACGTTGACCGTTACGTCGGTTATGTTTGAGGTGAATAGGTTGAGCAGAGAAACGGATGTGCATACTACGAGGAAGGCAACTGACAAACCCAAGACCAAGAAGCCGTAGACGTAATGGTGAAACCACAGCCGACCCGTTTTAACTTGTCCAATGTACGCGGCGGGAAAAATATTCAAAATCGAAGCCGCAATCACCGCCCAAAAGAGGTTACCGTTGAAAATGTACGGCGGATAAAGTACCCAGTTGTCGGCGTAAAAGCCTGTTAGAAGCCCAACCGCGTAAACTATGCAGACTAGAGCGTTGAAAATCAAAGCTATGCTGAACAGTTTTTTCCCGTACGCCAAAGCAGAACTATTCATGGAGAAGCACCTTTGCAAGCTTTAAGTTGGGCATGGCAGATTTTCAAATCCAGTTTTGTATGTAATCTGCCTATATTATTCTGTTACGGTAATCCACCCTGCAAAAGCACAAGCAAATTGGGAATTCGCCCAAGGTTATAAGCTTATTTGGCACCTGTATCCATATCCTATAACAGTGAACTTTAGGGAGAAAACGCCATGAGATACGAAATTAAATACAAACCCTCATACTCCATGCTCGTAGTATACCTAGACCAAGGCGAAAGCATAACCGCAGAATCCGGCGCCATGACCTACATGGACCCAACCATCGAAGCCCACACCAGAAAACGCGAAAAAAGCCTCTGGGGCACCTTAGGCTTAAGCATCATCGGCGGACAAAGCTTCTGGGTCAACGATTACACCGCAAACGTTGGTCCAGGACAAGCGGGCTTTGTTTCAGCACCAGTCGGCGACATAGAAATGCTTGAAGTCAAACCTGGACAAGGCTACATCATACAGAAATCAGCCTACATCGCCAGCACTTCAGGTGTAGACTTAGACGTGAAGTGGGAAGGCTTCACCAAAGGCTTATTCGGACAGGGACTTTTCATGCTGCGCGCCACTGGAAACGGACTACTCTTCATCAACACGTTCGGTGCCATCGACAAACACACGCTCATGCCGGGGCAGACGCTTATAGTGGACAACTTCCACCTCGTCGCGTTTAGCGAATCCTGCAGCTACAAAGTCACCAAATTCGGAGGCTTAAAAGAAACCCTGCTGGGCGGCGAAGGCTTAGTTACGGCAATCACGGGACCTGGCGACGTGCATATACAAACTAAGAACGTGAAAGAGTTCGTGGACTGGCTCTGGACCCTGCTGGAACCTCGCGTCCAATCTAGAGCACGCTAAACATCCACTTTCTTTTCTTTTTTCAGGCTACCTTTCAAGCATGAATGGCTTCTCACGTGTTGTCTTGGCTGGAAACTGACCCAGCAACATACGCTCTTCTACCTTTTTACTTAAAACCACTGGCTCAAGCTGCTCTGCTAACTCTAAGGCGGAAGCTAAGTTGCTGCTGCGTTCCGCGTAAATCTCAAAAAGCACTGCGCCTTTTGCCACTGCCTCGCCTAACTTCGCCTTAAGGACTATCCCTGCGCCTTTCTCTTTGGGTGCGCCAGCCGCTCTTGCCACTTGCACGATGCCGTCGGTTTTAATCCACAGCACGCGCCCTTTCTGGGTGGCTCGAACTTCGGCTTTTTCGGGTCCAACGGGGATGTCTTCGGGTTTCACGTTTGGGTTTCCACCTTGCGCCTCGATAATCTGGCGAAGTTTGCACTCAGCCTTACCAGAACGCAGAATTTCTTCCGCTTTTTTCCTGCCGTTTTTTGCTCCAACCATCTCGAAAAGCATGCCTGCCAAGCTCACAGCTTTATCATGCACATCCGCGGGACCTTCCCCCATCAAGGTGCTTAGTGCTTCCCGTGTCTCCAGTGCTGGACCGATGCCGCATCCCAACGGCTGGTCCCCGAAGGTCAACGCGCACTGCACGTTTATTCCCAAGTGTTCGCCTAAATGCACGAAGTCCGAAGCCAATGTGTAAGCTTCTGTGGGGGTCTTGATTTTGGCGCCGCTTCCCGTGGGAATGTCAATTACCAAGTGTGTTGCGCCTATGGCTTTCTTTTTGCTCATAATCGAAGGCAAAAGCAGCGGGTCAATCCCCAGTGGGTACTCCACGCGGATGAAGAGGTCGTCTGCAGGAGCCAACTCCAACGCGCCACCCCAGACTAGGCAACCGTTGGTTTTCTTCACCACTTCCTGAATTTCGTCCATTGCCAAATTGACTGGGCAGAGGGTTTCCACGCGGTCAGCTGTTCCCGCAGGCGAAGTAATCGCCCGTGAAGAGGTCTTTGGTATTGTGTAGCCTGCAGCCGCCACGATGGGCACCACAAGGATGGATGTTTTGTCGCCTGGAATGCCGCCTATGCTGTGCTTGTCCAAAATGGGCGCTTTTCCAAAGTTCAGGCTTTTCCCCGTCTCCACCATGGCGCGTGACATGGCTTCGGTTTCGCTCATGCTTAAACCGTAAATCTTCAACGCTGTTAAGAACCCTGAAATCTCAATGTCGCTCAGGTGCTGCTCCACCACATCTTTGACTATGGTAGTTAACTCGGGTGCACGTAGTCGTTCCCCACGCAGCTTCGCCCGCACATGCCCAAGAGACTCAGGCATAGGTGCCAGTTGGACTTCTACGGTTTCGCCGCCTGTGACGCCTAAGGCTTGGGAGATTTCCGAGTAAAGCCAGACGCGGTCAGGCGAGAAATCTGTTGCTACGTTTGCTAAAGCAATAATTTCTTTGCCTTTATATGACAGTTTGATTCTGTCTGAAGAATGGACACCCAACAGACCTGCGGTTTCATCGTCTATGATGGCTATTCGTTTGCCGCCTGCAGTTATGTTTAAGACGCCGACAACAAGCTTCATGCAACGTCACACCCTTCTTAGATTGAGGAGGAGATAGTTAAAGATTTTAAGGAAAACCAACTCTCACTAAGCATCAAAGGGGAACCCGTTTTGAAGTATGTAGACTTTGTGGATTTAAACTACAAACCCAAACCCTCAGACCTCATCTGCACGTTTACACTGGAATCAGAAGAGTTCAGCCTAAAAGAGGCGGCAGGCGGTATAGCCGCAGAAAGCAGCGT
>CALMWK010000031.1 GCA_937873375.1 Candidatus Bathyarchaeota archaeon | reverse complement strand
GTTACATTTAACCTCGACACCCAAATCCACAAGCTCATTAAGCTGCTTTGCAGATAACTCTTTGAAATTCATCAAATGCATTATCTTGAGCCTTCTAACAGGATGGTGCACGGTTTTGACAATTAAGCTTTATGGAGAAAGCTTGTAGGGCGCGCTGGGAAAACCGCTAGAGCGAATAGATATTTAATGAGGACAGCATTAGAATCTATAATTACATGTTACACATGACTAAGCGGGGTTTTGGCGCCATCAAAATCAACAGCATGTTAACAAAAACTATTGCAATCGTTATTCTAGTCTTTTTTTCCATTTCGGCATGCCATAACACAGTAGCCCAAACTGACACACCCCTTACCCCTGAAAATAAATTCAGCATACCCCAATACAATGGGGCTATAAGTTTTGCAATAAACGGCACATACTCGAAGGCAACATTAGAAAATGCCACTTGGACTTTTGAGAATCTGCGTTTCTATAATTCGGCGCCGCTTGAGTCCCTCAAAGTTTCAGCCGAAAACTCTGCAATCACAATTGTTTCATACCAAAATTCCAACTTTTCATCATCCAACAGAATATTACGGTTAAGCTATACAGTTGAAGGTCAAGGGAAGCAAACTTTCAACTTTGGTCTTGGTTCAAAAGCAGGTGAATGGAGCGTTATTCTTAATGATGTTTTTATGGGCGAAGGTGATGGATGGAACCTTTCGCCTGACGCTACCCTGACCATAAATGGCGCAACTGGAAACGTTTCCCTATTATGCTTCAAGTTTCCAGATTCCTTTGGTGGCGGAAACAACTCCGATGTCCCCTTCTACCTGCAACATTCAGTAGCCATCGCGACAGCAATTATAGTCGCTATAACCGTCATTGTAACTATCGCAATTAGAGCAAGACACAAAGAGCATAAGGATTAACCTGAATTGACAACGTTCCAATAAAATAACTAACAAAGACTTAACACAAACAACACAGGAAAAAATAAGAATGTCGTTGGAAACTTCCGGCGTCTTAATCGTTACATTATACATCGCGATAGTGCTGATAGGCGTATTTTTCATCTTTAGATTAGTTAAAGATAGAACTAAGAAAGTCAGCTCCCTTCGACTCTTTATCCAAATAGCCGCCGTAGTTGTAGTTTTTATGGGGCTTCTCTTAGGTCCCTTCAATCAACCTTTGTGGCAGCCTTTAGGGTCTTCACCAAGAGACCGATTAATTGGTACTGATGTTTTCGGAACCCAATTTCCAGACGGTCTTTCCGTTCCTATTTTAGCATGTTACTACCCAAACGGGCGCACAGTTACATGTCCACTTTGGCAAATCCAAGCGTACATTTTCCCCTTCTGGGACTATTCAAGGGGCTACGGAGTTTTCTACTCCACTTCAGGTATAGAGAAACTCGCCATCGTTTTCGGCTCCCTGATAATACTATCTCTAGTTTTAGGAAGATTTTTCTGCGGTTGGCTATGTCCCTTTGGACTTTACATGGATGTTTTAACCCGTATTCGCAAAGTTTTCCGAAAGCGACATCTGAGTTTCTCCGAAAAAACCAACACACAACTTGGACAACTGCGCTACATAATCATCGCTATCTTTCTAATACTGAGCGTTATTTTCGGCTCATACGCCATCTTTGGCACCCAAATTATTCCGGGCACTCGCCCTGGTGGACCTCTGGGCACTGAAGCAGGCATTGTAGGTAACCTCAACGAACCCTTCTGTCTGGTGTGTCCCATGAGACCCCTATGCGTACTAGCAGAATGTGGTTTGGGCGCCATGGATTATTCGTATGTCTCACAAATAACCTATGGACCATTTTACATAACGGGCTTTTATGTAACATCCATAAACCTAGCCGTGTTAATAGCAGTCACCATTTTATCTTTAGCCTACCGACGTTTCTGGTGCAGAATTTGTCCTCTAGGCGCACTAACCGCTCTGTTTAGCACATTCACACCGTTCAAACAAATCGCCCTAACACGTTTACATAAAGATGAGCACAAATGTACCAAGTGCGGAGTTTGTAAACGCGCGTGTCCTACGCAAGCTACGCAAATGTATGAGGCGAAAGGGGGTGATGTGACTGAATCAAGGTGTATGTTGTGTGCGCGATGTGTTGAATTATGCCCCTACGAAGGCGCATTAGAGTTAAAATTTGCTGGAAAGACAGTGATGAAATCCAGAAATTGGCTGAACCAACAAAACGCGTTAGAGCAAGAGAACTAATTTAGACAATGCGCGAAAACTAACCAGATGCTTTGTTTGAGACAAAGTTTATGGAAACCTTTTTTTCCAAACAACCCAACTTCACAGGTATGATTCTGCTCGTCCACTCAACCCAAGACATCGCAGGCATAAACATCGCAAAACAAATCCTGCAGAGACACACCTTCACTAAAACAGACCAAACCTTCCAAGACAACCCCGTCTACACCGCGGGCATCAACCAGCAAACAGTCACCTTCGTTACGCTCACAGAAGAAGCAGTCAACGCGCAGAACCTACCCGAAAACTTTCCAAACCACAATCTGATAATCTTCATTTCACGGCACAGCAGCCAAAGCGGCAAACCCACCCTCTCAGTGCACACACCAGGAAACTTTGCAGATGCCGAACTTGGCGGATTACCCAAAACCCTATCCGTTTCCCCAGCCAACGCCATGCACACAGCCCTCAAGGCTCTAAGCCGCCAAAAACAGGAAAAACAACTGAACTACGAAGTCTCCTACGAATGCACGCACCATGGTCCATCATTGAACGTGCCCACGATGTTTGTGGAACTGGGCAGCTCACCAACACAATGGAACGACTTGGACGCTGCAGATGCTGTTGCCCAAGCCACCCTCGAAACCATCGCAAACTTCCACAACTCCACCAGCCCAGCAGTATTAGGTATAGGTGGAACGCACTACAACCAAAAATTCACAAAGATGGCACTAAACGACGAAGCAGCCTTCGGGCACATGATTCCAAAATACGCCATCTCAACGGTTGACGCCCCCATCCTCAAGCAGTGCATACAAAAAACCGTGGAAAAAATCGAATACGCCATACTAGACTGGAAAGGCATCAAAAGCCAAGACAAACCAAACCTCCTCGCGGCACTACAAGAAACCCGATTAACAATCAAAAAAGTCTAACCAAAGATAAACGCAAAAGTTATCTGCTAAAACACAAAGATTACAGCAACATTTATTACAGCACTATTTTTTTTGATTTAATACGCTAAAAAAGGGTTTGTTAAATCAAACTTTTCTGTGCCGTAACATTTATTATACCTAACTGAACTCTTGTGTGTGCGGTCAATATGGGAATACGTTCATGGCTATCGCAGGCAGCAAGAACCCTAAAACTAGCGCAGAAACCAGATAAAGACGAACTCTGGCTATCTATCAAGATATCGCTGCTAGGTATAGGTGTCATTGGGCTCATCGGATTCGTCATCAAACTGCTAGGTTCCGTCATCGCAGGTTAGAAGGAAAACGTGATGGAGAAAAAAGAAGACCAATTTCAAACTAAAATTTTCGCCGTCAAAACGACAACAGGCCAAGAACGTAACGTAGCACGGCTTATAGCCGCAAAAGTCGAAATGGAAAAAATCCCCATAAAATCCCTGCTCGTTCCAGACACGTTGAAAGGCTACGTGTTCATAGAAGCAGACGGACCACACCTAATCGAAGAAGCCATAGCAGGCGTACGCCACGTACGCTCCAGAATACCTGGCTTAGTCAGCTTCAACGAAATTGAACGCTACATCATCCGCAAACCAATCATCGAAGACCTCGGCGAAGATGATGTCGTCGAAATCACTGGCGGACCATTCAAAGGCATGCGCGCAAAAATCACCCGCATAGACAAATCCAAAGGCGAAGTAACCCTAGAGTTGCTGGAAGCAACCTTCACTTTGCCCATCACAGTTCACTCAGATTACGTAAAACTGGTTGAAAAAGCAAAAACATGAAGTGACAAATAATGGTTGAAATGAAAAACGTAGACTTAATCGTTGCAGGTGGACAAGCAACCGCAGGACCACCACTAGGTCCAGCACTTGGCCCACTAGGCATAAACATCATGGCAGTTGTAACCAAAATCAACGAACTCACCAAAAACTACGCAGGCATGAAAGTCCCAGTAAAAATCTCCGTTAACCCGGAAGACAAAACCTTCGAAGTAACCGTAGGCACCCCAACAGCATCAGCACTCCTCGTAGCCGAACTCAAAGTCGAAAAAGGCTCAGGAACACCCAACACCGCAAAAATCGGCAACCTCACAGTAGAACAAATCATACGCATAGCAAAAATCAAACAACCCCAACTACTATCAAAAACCCTCAAAGGCGCAACCAAAGAAATGATGGGCACCTGCGTAAGCATCGGCGTAACCATCGAAGGCAAAGACCCCCGCGAAGTCCAAAAAGAAATCGACGCCGGCACACACGACGCCATGTTCAACGAGTGATTGTTAGGCGAATATTTTTATAATCGCAATATAATCCTGAATGACACGAGGCTTTAAAATGCCCTTAGATAAGAAAACCCTGTTAGAAGCGGTAAAAGCAGCGAAAGAGAAGTCTGGTAAAAAGAAGTTTAACCAGACTGTAGATTTGATTCTGAACATTAAAGAAATTGACATGAAGGCTCCTGAAGGTAAGATTCAAGAAGTTGTTGAGCTTCCACGTGCACCTGCGAAGTTGAATAAGGTGTGCGTTATCGCTTCTGGTGAGTTCGCCCTGAAAGCGAAGAGGGCAAACGCCGACAACGTGGTTGAACGTGCTGACCTTGATGCTTTAGCAGGCAAAAAGAAGGATCTGCGCAAACTTGCTACCACTTATGATGTGTTCATCTCTGAAGTTCCGCTGATGTCGCTTGTAGGTAAGATTCTTGGTCCTGTTTTGGGTCCAAGAGGAAAAATGCCTATTCCTGTTCCGCCGAATGCTGACATAGCTGCAATTATCGAGCGGAACCGCAAGACGATTGTTGTGCGTATGCGTAACCAGCCGCTTATTCAGTGCTCCATCGGGACAGAGAACCAACCTGATGAAGAACTGGTTGAAAACATCCAAACTGTGCTCCGCGTATTAGACGGTAAACTTAAGCGTGGACTCAAAAACATCGATGAAGTTTTCATAAAAACTTCGATGGGTGAACCTGTAAAGATTAAACCGTAACCTAAGAGGAAAATGCGATGCCATCTCAAGTAATGTTGGAAGAAAAATCTAGCGAAGTTGAAGAGATTAAAACGCTGTTTAAGGAGTACAAGTCCATAGGAATTGCCAGCTTGCAGAAGGTTCGTGCAACGCAGCTTCAAGAACTCAAAAAGAGCTTGGCTGGCAAGGTTTACATGCGTGTACTGAAGAACACTTTGATGAAAATTGCCCTCGACAATTTAGGCGACGAAGGCCTCAAGAAGCTTGAGCCTTACTTGGAAGGTTCCAATGTTCTGCTTTTCACCGATATTAATCCGTTCAAGCTCGCGCTCTTGCTGGAACACGGCAAAGTTAAAACCACCGCAAAGTCAGGCGACATTGCAGCCATGGATGTGGTTATTCCTGAAGGGAACACTGCGCAACCTCCAGGTCCCATAATCAGCCAGCTTAACAGTGTTGGTTTGCCAACTCGTATTGAGTCTGGAAGCGTTTGGGTTGCCAAGGACACGTTAGTTGTCCGCAAAGGTGAAGCAATTAACGAGCGTTTGGCTGGTGTTTTGTCTAAGCTGGGTATTAAAGCGGTTGAAGCTGGGCTTTCTATGCGTGCGGTTTACGACGAAGGCTTGATGGTTATGGAGAACCAGCTGAAAATTGATGTTGTCGCTACAAAGCAGAGTTTGCAGCAAAGTCAAGGTGATGCTTTCGCTTTAGCGTTAGGTATAGCTTATCCATCCAGTGACACGATTAAGGCGCTTTTGCAGGTTGCTCACCAGAAGGCAGTTGCGCTTTCAGTAGGTGCAGTGGTGCCAACCAAAGAAACCATGGGTGACTTGATTCGTAAAGCAAACGCGGAAATGCAAAGCCTAAACGGTGCAGTTGATAAAGCGAAGCCAAAAGCAGCATAGTGTTGTCGAGTTTTTGTGCTCGGCAAAGACTATAGCCCCATTTTATATAGTTTTTAATGTTGTTTTTTGTGTTGGTTTGTTTTTTGTTTAGTTGTTGTTGATGAGTTGGTTCCTATTTACATCAACTACTTAGGCTTTGTTCAGATTGCTGAAATTTGTTGTCTGGGTCTGGTTTGTGGTCTGTGTTGGTTGTGCAGGGTTCAGTTAGCCAAAAAGTAGGGTGTTCTAAGAATTGGACTTATATCCCTCCTGCTAGAAACTACTGTAGCGTGTGGAGCTAAGCCTATTGAATCCCCAAGATGAAACCCAACTTGAATACGCTCTCCGAGGCAAAGCTTGGAAAGTCTACTGGTATCTGCTCAAAAACGGCAACCCAGCAAGCGTAAGAGAAGTCCAACGCGCCCTGCACTTCAGCAGCCCCAGCGTCGCACACCACCATCTGGAACAGCTCCGCGAACTAGGCTTGGTGGAAAAGCAGGATGTGGGCGGACACTACACTTTGGTCAGCGACATAAAAATTGGCGTGTTTCGGCATTACGTGAAACTTGGCAAGTTGCTGTTTCCAAGGTACTTCTTCTACGCGGCGTTCTCAACAACGTTCTTCGCGGCGTATCTGCTGTTGTTCGTGCAAAGTTTGACGCGGGACAGCATATTTGGCATCTTGTTCGGGGCAATAGTTTGTGTTATATTCTGGTATGAGGCGTATCGTGTTTGGTCTATGCGTCCATACTAACTATTGGTACAAGCTGTTCTGAGGCTTAGCATAAAATAAACATATGCAATAACGGTAATCAGGTGAAAAAAGTATGGTTCAAAAAGAAGTCAAGAAAAAAGTGCCAATTTACGGTCTAGTAGGCATCCTATCCGCAATTGTGCTTGTTGCAATGATTTACAGTTTAGGCACCGCACCCCAATTTGCTCCCCAAACCGCTTCGCCGCCGTCACTTACCACGAACACTCAGGCTTCGCCGTTGCAGAGTTGCTCGTCTTACAGTGAACTCAACAGTTTTGTGAACACAAACAACGGGGGGTCACAATACTATTTCAGCACGGATACAAGGTCCACGCCAGTTCCAGCGCCAGCACCCACAGCTGAAAATGTGCTTTCAGCGTCGACCACAGGAGCCGCAAAGGACTTTTCAACCACAAACATCCAAGTTGCAGGCGTAGACGAAGCCGACAGCGTCAAAACAGACGGCACTTACCTCTACGTTATAGCAAATAACACAGTTTACATCTTGAACGCAGGTTCAGCTAACCCTCAAAATGCACAAGTAATCGCAAAAATATTTGTGAACAACACGTATCTGTCTGGAATGTACCTAAGCCAAGACGGCAACAAACTCGCTGTCATAGGCAACCAATACGAACCGTACATCCCAGAAAACAGAAATGGCTCATTGATTATGCCTCCCTGGGGCTTCAGCACAACTTTCATGCGAGTTTATGATGTCTCAAACAAAGCCAGCCTAGCACTCACACGAAACTTCACCATCAGCGGCAACTACGTCAACTCCCGCATGATAGGCAACTACATCTACACCATAGTCAACGAAAACATCCAAGTGAACAACGGCACAACCAACCTGCCAGTAATTATCACAGGCAATTCAGCATCCAACATTGACCCCACAAAAATATACTACAACATAGCACCCGACAGCTACTCCACTTACACCACCATCATCAGCATGAACATAATGGACAGCACAAAAGCGCCCAATGAAACCACCGTAATGATGGGCTACTCCAGCAACATATTCGTCTCCGCAGACAACATCTACGTGACATACCAAAATTGGAACGGGGAAAGCCAAGACACCAGCATCTACCGCATACACATAAACCAAGACAACTTGACATTTGAAGCCAAAGGAGTCGTTCCGGGCTACCCGATAAACCAGTACGCCATGGACGAGTACAACGGATACTTCAGAATCGCAATCACTGCACGGTTCCAAGACAACGCAACCACCAGCGACGGCGCAGTCTTCAAAGTTAGCCGCCAACTCAACAGCATCTACGTTCTAGACATGAACCTGAACGTGGTTGGCAAACTGGCGAGATTCAAGTTAGATGAAAGCATCTATTCAGTCCGATTCATGGGCAACAAATGCTACGTAGTCACATTCAAGCAGATAGACCCCTTCTTCGTAATAGACATGAGTAACCCCTCCGCGCCAAAAATCGCGGGAGAACTAAAGATTCCCGGATACTCAAGCTACCTGCACCCCTACGATGAAAACCACATAATCGGCATAGGCAAAGAAAACAACACCCTGAAACTGTCGCTGTTTGATGTCACAAATGTTAATGCGCCCACTGAAATCGCCAAGTACATCGTTGACGCAACCTACTCCGACTCCAGTGCCATTTATGACCCTCACGCGTTCTTGTTTGATGCTCAAAGACAGCTGCTGGTTATTCCAGTGTCCATAAACGACATGCCAGTGTTCATCACACCGATGGTGCCTTCTATAGGCACAGGAACTGTAGAGAAAGCGCCTGAATCAAGCTACTGGCAAGGAGCATACGTCTTCAACGTAAACGCAAACAGCGGCTTCACACTAAAAGGCGGCATTACCCAAATAGACAACGCATCTTCAACGCGAAACGGAGACTACTACTGGATGAGCAGCAACTACTGGATAAACAGAGCCCTCTACATAGACAACACACTCTACACGCTGTCCAATGCCCGAGTGCAACTCAACAGCATAGACACCCTTGCGCTATTAGCCAAAATTGACCTCAGCTAAACAACTCTTTTTTTTCTTTGTTTTTCTAGCTCTTCCATTTTCAGTTGGAAGCAGGCGTTTTATCTTTCAACTTAAATAAGAGTCTGCGGCAAAATCACTCTAATGGGACTTTCTGAGCGGTTACGCGGCAAAAACGCAGTCCTGTCAGGCAACTTCTTAGTTTTGCTTCTCACTTGGGTTCTGATGTACTCCACCCAACCCATCGCAGACACATACTCCAGCCTGTACATTTTGAGTTTGGGCGCAACCCCGTTTGTGCTATCGTTTATGTTTTTTGTAGGTTCACTGGCGATTGCGTTTGTGCAGTTTCCAGGCGGGTACCTTGCAGATAAGCACGGCAGAAAATGGCTCATAGCCACAATGTCTTTTGGCTTGGCTTTGGGTTACTTGTTTTTTATTTTGGCGCCGTCGTGGCACTTCATCGTTTTAGGTATGGTTATCCAGAACCTGTGCCTAATTTACATGCCTGCCATGATGGCTTTGATGCTGGATTCTTTGGAGCCAAACAAAAGAGGCACGGGTCTTAACTTCCAAGCGGTTCTGGTTAGCCTGATTTCTTTGCCTGCGCCGCTTATTGCCGCGGCGTTGGTTTTGGTTAATGGAGAGTATGTTTCCCCTCAGTCAGACTTTGGCATAAGAATAGCCTACACCATAGTCCTTGTGGCTTACCTGATTGCGGCTATTTTGCGTATGAAACTGAAGGAAACGTTGGTTTCCAACGGCAACAGTGGTCGTCCAAACATCCTGCAGGCGTTTCGCGAGTACCCAAAGGTGATTCGGGAAAGCTGGCAGGTTTGGGGCAAAGTGCCAAAGTCAGCGTTTTATCTTTTCTTGACTACTATAGGGATAAACAGTTTAGTGGCAGGGTGCTACATTTTCTTTGTCATCTACGCCACGGACGTTCTGAAAATTAGCGGTTCACAGTACGCACTGGTTATGGCTTTCATGTACTTGAGCATCGCGTTGCCCGCAATTTTGGCGGGATTCAAAATGGATGTGGCTGGAAGAAAACGCTTTCTCGTTTTAGGCTACCTACTGTACATTCCCGCGATGCTGCTGTTTGTTGTAGCGGATTTCTACTTGCTGTTTGTTGCGTTTTTCCTGTTTGGCTTGGGAAACATGCTGCGAGTGAATAGTAGCCAAGTTTTGCTGGGCGATTTGGTTCCGCGGGACTTACGTGGGAAAGCTGTGGGGTTTTTGCAGTTCTTTTTGTATCTGGCACAAGCTCTTGTTTACCTGTTGGTTGGGTTCTTGTACTCGTATGTGGCTCCTTGGCTGCCGTTTGTTTTGTTAGCTGCCGCAGCGGTGCCTCTGGGGTTACTCGTAGTATTCAAAATCTCAGAACCCACAGTCAAAGAAGTTTAACACAGTAAAAACGGATAACAAGAGACTCTAATAACCAAAAGGGAATAGGCAAAAATGTTTTTACCGCAGGCAGCCCCCAAAGTATAGTGGGTGCCAAAAATGAAAGCCTACATGGGTTTAACGTGTAAACCAGGCGCCTACAACGAAGTTCTCAAGAAACTGCTCATAGGCTTAAACATCGACCAGCAAAACGTGTTTCTGCTCTTTGGTCCAGTGGACATACTTGTCAGGTTCACCAACTTGACAAGTGTTGAGGAGTTCGTGGAGAAATGGGTCAACCCCATCAGAATGATAGGCGCAGAAGACGACTTGATTACCAAAACGATGAGCCTCATAGTTGCATGTGAAGGACCCACACTTGCCGAGAAACCATTTGCCTTCCTTTTCTTGAACACCAAACCACAAAGCATTGAAGATGTGCGGACAAAATTGCTCACCCTTCCAGAAGTGTTATCTGCTGATAGCGTACTCGGACCCTTTGACGTAATATGTTCAGTAAAGGCAGAAGACCATGAAGACCTAGAAACATCTGTCTTACTGATACAGCAGATTACGGGATTAGAAAGCTCAGTTACTTCCATAGTCTCACCAAGAAAGGTTTTGCCAGACTGGTGACAGTAACTTTCGCAAGCCGCTCTTTTGTCGAATCACAAAAAGCAGCAAGCACTCAACCAACTTCCCTCTTTTCTTTTCAGCACAAGACAACTGTGTGAAGCTGTTTTTAGGAAACAAAAAATCGATAGGCATTTAGGTTTGAAAACAGTATTTAGTCCGAAACGGTTGATGCTCAATGGCTTTGGTGAAAATCCGCGAAATCTTAGACGGAAAATGCGAAAACACAAATGTTACTATACGAGGCTGGGTTTACCGCAAACGTGAAGGAAAAGAACTAATCTTTCTGCTGGTGCGAGACTCCACAGGCGTCATCCAATGCACCGTCAAAAAAGCAAGCCCCGCATGGAGCGAAGCCGAAAAACTAACCATAGAATCCGCACTCACACTGGAAGGCACAGCAAAGCAGGATAAACGCGCGCCAGGCGGATACGAAATCTCCGCAGAAGCCGTCTCAATTGTCGGATTAGCCGAACTTTTCCCAATAACCAAAGACAAAAGCGAAGAATTCATCCGCGACATGCGCCACTTGTGGCTGCGCAGCCGCAAAATGAACCTCGTCATGAAGGTTCGCGCCAAGGTCTTGGAGTACGCCCGCGAATACTTTGAAAAGGAAAGTTTCACTGAGGTTTCTCCGCCCATGTTCATCAGCGCCGCGGTGGAAGGCGGAAGCACGCTGTTTGGCTTGAAGTACTTTGACCAGAACCTGTACTTGACCCAAAGCAGCCAACTGTATCTTGAAATTCTGATTTACTCACTCGAAAAGGTTTACTGCATTGCGCCCTCGTTCCGCGCGGAGAAAAGCCGCACTATTAGGCATTTGACTGAGTACTGGCACATGGAAGGCGAATGGCCTTTTGCGGACATGAATGACCTGATGCAGTTCGAAGAGGGCCTCATGGAGCATGTTTGCCAGAAAGTTGCCCAAAACTGCCAAAAAGAATTCGCCGAGTTAGGCGCCGACATCAACAAACTCTCAGAGGTCAAAGCGCCGTTTCCAAGGATAACTTACGCTGAAGCCATTGAAAGGCTCAAAGTAAAGAATCCAGCGTTGAAGTGGGGCGACGACTTGGGCTACGAGGACGAGAAAGTTTTAGCTGAAGATTTCGGCAAGCCCTTCTTCGTTTACGATTACCCAACCGCGATTAAAGCGTTTTACTGCAAGACCTATCGTGACCGCCCCGAAATTGCGTTATCCGTGGACATGATGGTTCCGAAAATCGGCGAAATATCCACAGGCGGACAAAGAGAAGAAGACAAAGACATACTCATCAAACGCATGAAAGAACAGGACTTGAAACCTGAAGACTACGAATGGTACTTGGACCTGCGCCGCTACGGCACAGTTCCGCATGCAGGTTTCGGCATGGGCTTAGAGCGACTGCTGACATGGATGCTTGACTTAGACAACATTATAGACTCGATTCCGTTCCCCAGAACCACACGCAGATTCTACCCATAAAAAAGAGCTTTTCCTAAGCAAGTCATTGGTGGCCTGCGAAGGATTCCAGCTTCAACTGCTCTTTGGGTAAACCTAATTCTCCCACAACTTTCTCCATAGCCACAATCATGCCTGGTGGACCACACGCAAAAAACACCCGTTCCTTATAGTCTGGCACTTCAGTTTTTATTAGGTCTGCGTTGATGAAGCCAACTTTTCCCTTCCAGCCGCTGCCTGCTTCGCTGAGTACGACGATTACTTTGAAGTTCGGGTTCTGCTTTTGCAGGTCTTCCAGTTCTGTTTGGAAGGCGATGTCGTTTTCGCTGCGGCAACCATAAAACAACACGATGCTGGCGGGCACGCGCATGTCGGTGCAGTATTTGCAGATGCTTCGAAAAGGGGTTATGCCGATGCCTCCAGCGAGAAGCACTATTTTTTTGTGTTCCCCCATGAAAGTGAACGAGCCATGCGGCGCGTCTATTTTTGCCCAGTCACCAGCCTTCATCGCCTTCAGCGCTGTTGAGTATTCGCTGGCGGTGAATTTCTTGGTGAACTCTATGAAGTCTTCCTCGGTTGGGCTGCTTGAGAGGCTGAAAGTGTGCAGTAGCTCTTTGCCGCCTGACTTTATGGTGACGAACAGGTATTGCCCAGGCTTGTAGGTTAACTCTGCGGGTCGCGGAAACCTAAAACTTGACACATCACTGGTGCGAGGAATAATCTCTCTTACAGAAGTTTCAAACATCATCAAAATCACCGAGTAATCATTACTAATAGGCACCTAACTCATTAAAACCTTCTGAAGGTTATTTGAAGTTTTTATCAAATTTGGGTTTATGTAATTTTTTGCGGGGTGGACTTTTCGTTTGAGCTAACTAATTGTTGCCTGTTTCTGCCTGCACAACCAAGGCACAACCAAAACTCAACCACAAACAAAACAGCAAAACACACGAAGCAGAAACGCACAAACCGCTACCAAAAAGAACCAATTTACAAAACAACTGCTCCAAAACCAGACTAAAACAAGAAAAAGAAAATAGGGGTATAGAAAGGCTAAAAGAGAAAAACGTCGCCGCGAATTCTACGTCCTAGATTTGTCGCTTTGGGCGCCCGTGGGCATTCCCGGAGGCAAATCTGGAAAATTCGCATTCACTTTCTGCTCAGCTACGACTGCGGCTTCAGCAAGAATCTTTGATGCATCCTCGTTCACGTTGTTAAAGTTCAGCGACATTCCTGAGTTTGAGCCTGCTTCGAACATTATTCCGCTTAGCATGTTGCCGATTTCGCCTAGTTCATTCTCTGCTTCTGGCAAGACACCGCACATTCCGGCGCTGACGCTGCGTAGTACGCCTATGCATGGACCCAGCGTGGACATGATGTCGCCAAATTCCGTCACCGTCTTTATTCTCAGAGCAATCTGGTCAAGTGCTAGCCTTGCGTTCATGACGAGTTTTCCCATTTTGCGGACTTCAGACAGTTCATTAGCGTATATGTTAGCGCGTGGCGTGTCGTGTTTCGCGTAAGCATCTACAATTTTGGCAAAGAGTGCTCTGTCTTTCTGAGTGAAGCGGTCATTAGCTTGGTCGAGCCTGTTGATTTGCAGTTCCAGTTTCTTAACAGCGAAGTCTAAGCGTGGCTTTAGTGGTGGCTGCTGCTTTACTGTTCCTCGTAGTGTATCAACGAAAGAGTTTTCTTCTCTTTTGCTTTCCCATTTTTTGGCAAAGCGTTCAGACATGTAAACATCCTCTAGAGGAGGAATGGGTACCTTGCGTACTTATGCATTGTTAACATACCCGAATCATGCCGGTATATACGTCAAGTTCACCATTGGTCTAAAAGGTGAAATTATTAACTAAACATCCATTCAGACGCATGGGACAATAAACAAAATCTTGCCGAATCCGCACAATTCCCCAGCATGCTTACTTGATGCTTCCGACGACGAACGCCAGCAAACCCACAATAAACAGCAGAAGCACAGCATTTTTAATTTTTCGTGCCTTCTCTCGAGCGTGGTCCCTGAGCAAAAGTATTGCGCAACCCGCCAGACCCATATCCGTCGCCAAAACAAACGGGATAAACCAGACAGAAACCAACCCCATAATCCAAGGAATCGGCGTCAACGCCACAGCAGAAACATAAAACACTGCAGCAGCAACAGCGGCATTTCTTTCTCCGTAACGCACCGCCAAAGTCTTCACGTCCTCTGCGCGGTCACCTACAACATCAACAATACCCTTTGTGATTTCTCTGCCT
>CALMWK010000030.1 GCA_937873375.1 Candidatus Bathyarchaeota archaeon | reverse complement strand
CACCCATATTCCAATCAGGCGGAACCCAAACAGGCCTTTGGATACTCGCCGAAATCCCTCCAACAATTACCGTAAGCACAGATAACTAGTGAAGCCTTAGAACACATTATATTAATACGCGCAGGCAACACACTATAAGAAACCCAAAAACCCTAAAGGTGCCTTGACTTGCAGTTAATCTTCGCCGCCGCAAGAGTAGCCGTCACATTAGCGTTTCTCATCTATGCTTCATGGAGTGACTACAAAACCCGGGAAGTAACCAACAAGGTCTGGGCACTCTATGCACCCATTGCGCTTGCGTTGTCTATTGCCGAATTCATCCTGTATGACCAAGCAATCTTTCCCATCTTCGCGCTGAGCGCTGGCTTAACCACAATTTTCGCCTTGCTTCTGTTTTACACTGGCGCGTTTGGCGGTGCCGACTCCAAAGCTTTCATGTGTATCGCTGTAGCGTTACCCTTTTTCCCCACGATTCTCCTAACGCCTTTGCTGCCTGATGGCTTGTCGCCGCTTTCCCAAATCATGTTCCCCATGACTATCCTGAGCAACTCCGTGTTGATTGCCGCCGCAAGCGGAATCTTTCTGCTTCTGCGCAACCTAATCCGAAGGTTAACCACTGGCAAAGCTCTGTTCGAAGGAGCCCTTGCCAAAGAATCCATAGGCAAAAAACTCGTCGTCCTAATAACGGGACAAAAGTTTCCTATAGCCACGTTAAAGGCAAAGTGGCACGTTTACCCCATGGAAGACATAGCGGAAGAAACCAGCGAAGCGGGACTTAAAAGAAAACTCACCATAGTGCCCAGAGATGAGGGCAGAGATGCTGTGGTTGAGCGCCTCTCCAAAGCGGCTGAAGCTGGAAAAATTGAAGGCAAAGTTTGGGCTACCCCCGGTTTGCCTATGCTGATATTCGTGACGATTGGTTTGATAGCTGCTTTGTCGTTGGGCGACATAATTTGGGTTCTGGTCCATATACTGTTAGGCTAACATGCATCCAAAAATTTTGGGGAAACGCTGCTTTAGAGGCTGTTTTTGCTTTTCCTCGAGTAAGAGAACGTGGCAACCACCATGAGGACTGACCCGAAACTCACAATTGGAAAAGCGTAAACTCGGTAAGGATAGCTTAATGCCAACGCTAATCCGACGTTGCCTGTGACGTAGGAGTAGCAGAAGGTGCTGACTGTGAACAACACAATTGACGTGAGCAAAAGGAATATTTCTGTCTTGAACTTCATCGCATTTGTCCTCTGTTTTGTTTGCCTGTCCTTTCTGATTGGTATTTCTCACAGATATGCGGAAAGGTTATTTTAGCTTTTTGGCAAACAAGTCTACAGGATAGGTCTTACACTTTGAACGGGTGCCAAAATGAGCTGTTGGGTTTCCTTAAAAAAGAACCAAAAGAGGAACTTAACGTAGTTGTGATGCCTGATTTTTTCCTAGACCGCATCATAACCCTAGACAACAATATGCAAGATTTCACTTCAATTGTTAACGATGTAGTTAGACGGAAAGGCGGCAGCATCGACGGCATCAAGCAAACTGACATGCGCGGCGGAAACGCAATCAACGTGACTTCTGCGTTGGCTGCTTTAGGCGCAAAAGTCACCCCTATCGTCTGCACCAGCAAATTTGGTCTTCAACAAATCCGCAGCAGCCTCAGGCAAGGCAAAGTTGACACTTCACACGTTAAAATCTCATCCAAAGCATCAGTGACCACGGCATTGGAGTTCCAAACTGGAAATGGAACAGCAAACGTTATGCTCAGAGATGTGGGTTCCTTAGCTGACTTTGGACCAGAAGACCTCACCGATAAAGACTGGGCGCTTATAGAGAACGCAGATTATGTTTGTTTGTTTAACTGGGCTGGAACCAGACGATATGGAACCGAACTGGCTGACGCCGTTTTTCACAGAGTAAAAACCTCTGGCAAAGGCAAAACCTACTTTGACACCGCCGACCCAACACCAAACAAAACCAAAATTCCCCAACTCATGCAAACTATTCTAAAAACTTCGAATGTTGATGTTCTGAGCTTAAACGAGAACGAAGTTATCATTTACGCTTCGATGCTTGATGCGGATATACGCAAGAGAAACGAGGAGAAGCTTTTCAGTTGCTTAGCTTTTGACGCTGCTAAAGTTTTATCTGAACATTTACCTGCAAGAATTGACCTGCACACCTCAGAACTTTCCGTAACTCATACCGAAAAACGCATAGTTATTGTTCCAGCATTTAGAATCCCAGTTTTGCGTGCGACAGGTGCAGGTGATGCTTGGGACGCAGGAAACATAGTTGCCGACGCATATGGTCTCTCGGATGAGGGTAGGCTAACTTTGGCGAATGCTGTTGCCGCTTGCTACCTATCTGACCCTGAGGGGACGCATCCGACGCGGCGAAAACTGGCTCGGTTCTTAGAGAATCCCCCACCTAGACGCGGATAGGTTGCGCCAAATTTTTTAAGCACAGTCACGCCTAACCATGCAGTGTTTGACATTAACGTGAGGCATTTGAACATTGGGTAAATTATTTGGAAGCTCTGGAGTGCGCGGTTTAGTCAACTCTGCTTTGACGCCGCAGTTAGCCTGTAAAGTCGGCTTAGCCGTAGCCACACATGCCAAAGCCAAAAAAGCCGTGGTGGCAAGAGACACGCGGGTCTCAGGTTTGATGCTGGAGGATGCGTTGGTTGCTGGGTTGAACGCGGCAGGCGCCGATGTCTCCTTGTTGGGTGTGGTGCCTACTCCCGCGTTGGCTTACTTGACCCGAGGGTTGCGGGCTGATGTTGGTTTCATGTTGACTGCTTCGCATAACCCGCCCGAGTACAACGGCATCAAAGTCTTCAGCGGCGACACCTTATCTTACACTGAACAAAGCCAAACCGCCTTAGAACAAATAATCACCGACAACAGTTTTGCGTTGGCGGATTGGCGGGGCATCGGCAAAGCCCGCAGCCTTAATGTGGGTTACGCTTACGTGGAGCTGCTCAAGCAAGCCGCAAAGCTTCGCAAACCTTGGCGGGTGGTTGTGGACGCTGGGTGCGGCGCAACTTTCCATGTGGCACCCGCGGCTCTAAACGCATTAGGCTGCAAAGTGACTGCTGTGAATGCTCAGCCTGACGGGTATTTTCCAGCGCGCAAAAGCGAACCCACCGCTGAATCTCTGACAAGTTTAGCTGAGACGGTTAAGGCGTTGGGTGCTGATTTGGGTGTGGCGTTTGACGGTGACGGCGACCGCGTAGCCTTCATTGACGAGGAAGGCGTTTTTGTTGATTTTGACCGTGCCCTTGCCGCGTACGTTGCGTATACTCTCAAGAAGCGTGGCGGTGGAAAGGTGGTGACAACGGTTGAGGCGTCTATGTGTGTGGAGACCATGGCGGAGCGGTACGGCGGCAAAGTTGTCGAGCGCACCAAGGTTGGAGACATCTACGTTTCTGAAGCCATCAAACGGCATGGCGCAGTTTTCGGCGGGGAACCGTGTGGTGCGTGGGTGCATCCCAGATTCCACTATTGCCCTGATGGTCCTCTGTCGGCTGTTTTGTTGTTGCAGGCGCTGGAAAATGAAGGCAAGAGTCTGCGCGAGTTCATAGCTGAAGTACCCCAGTACATGACTTTGCGTGAGAACATTAAGTGTAAAAACGAGTTGAAGTACAAAGCAGTGAGCAAAATCGAGAAAACCCTAACAACAGCGTTCGGCAGTTCTGGCAAGTTATCAACGGTTGACGGTATCCGCTTAGCCCTCAAAAACGGGTGGCTTCTGATTCGGGCGTCTGGAACCGAACCGCTCATCCGATTGACGGTGGAGGGTGAATCGTTAAAAGCTGCTCAGGACATAATGAGCAAAGGAACCGCGTTAGTTAAAGCAAATGTTGGGGCTGCTTAGACATGAAGGCTGTACTGTTAGCTGCCGGTGAAGGCGTGAGGCTTTTGCCGATAACGGCTACGCGACCCAAGCATCTGATTCGGGTTGGTGGGAAGCCGATTCTGGAGCACTGCTTGGACGCATTGAAAGCGTGCGGCATAACAGAAGCCGTGATCGTTACGCATTATATGGGTGAGGCGATTCGCAGCTACTTTGGCGACGGCTCAAAATTCGGGTTTAAACTTGAGTATGTGGAACAGCAGGCTGTGCTGGGCACGGGTAACGCCGTCGGCATCGCGGAAAAGTACGTTGCGGGCGATTTTGTGGTGGTTTATGCTGATTTGCTTTTTGCCCCGCAAGCCATGCAAGCCGTCGTGGATGCCTACAAGCGGGAGAAGCCTGATGCGGTGATGGCTGTGGTTGCTGTGGAGAAGCCTGAAAGCTACGGCATAATCGAGTTTGGAAAAGGAAACTGCGTTAAACGTGTGGTGGAGAAGCCCAGCCGCAAGGATGCGCCTTCTAATTTGGCTAATGCGGGGCTGTACGTTTTCAGCAAAGAAGTGTTTGACTTTCTGCGGAAGGTTAAGCGGTCTGTTCGTGGAGAATACGAGCTTACTGACGCTGTCACGATGCTGGTTGAAGACAAAAAAACGGTTTTGGCAGCTGAAATTTCTAAAGATGACTGGTTTGATATTGGGCGCCCTTGGGATTTGCTTGACGCGAACACTTGGGCGCTGCGACGCATGGAGCACAAGGTTTTGGGGAACGTGGAGCAAGGCGCACATCTGATTGGTCCCGTGACCGTGGCGGAAACTGCGAGGGTGCGTTCAGGCGCCTACATTGAAGGTCCCTGTTTTATAGACGAGGGCGCAGATGTTGGTCCGAACTGCTTCATACGACCGTGCACCAGTATAGGCAAAAATGCGCGTGTAGGCAACGCGTGTGAAGTGAAGAACAGCGTAATCATGGATGGGACTCATGTGGGGCACCTGTCTTACGTGGGTGACAGTGTTCTGTGCGAAAAATGCAATTTGGGCGCAGGCACCATAACCGCTAATCTTCGTTTGGACGATGGCACAGTTAAGATGATTGTGAAAGACAAAGCAGTTGACACGGGGCGCCGAAAGCTTGGCGCCGTACTGGGTGACAACGTGAAAACGGGAATTAACTCGGTTTTGATGCCTGGCGTGAAAGTCGGCAATGGTAGCTGGGTTGGTCCAAATTTTATGGTGGAGCGGGATTTGGCGCCGAATACGGTGGTAGTGCTGAAGCAAAACTGGGACAAGCAAGAAAGAAAACGTTAACCCGCTTTGGTTAACTAGGTCTTAGAATAATGGCGTGTGCGGGGCATTTTTCTATGCAGTCTCCGCATCCGTGGCAATGGTTCGGTTCAACAATGGCTGGTTCGTCAGCGTCGATTCGGAAGATGACTTTTATGGGGCACGCTCTTGCGGCATAGCACTTGGCGCATTTTTGGCATTTCGCAGGGTCGATGTAGGCTTTTGGCATGTTGCTTATACTCTGAGCGGTTGCTTTACCTGATTGTGGTTATTTGCGGTTTTAATTCGCCTTGGATACCCAGACCTTTTGCTTCTTTGACCTGAAGCATACAGTCCACGTGGGATGCATCGTTTAAGATTTTGTAGTCTGCCATAGAAAGAAACGCTGCATCGATGGAGACAGGTGAGTTGCTGGCGAAGATTCCGATGTCTTTCATCATGATTTCTCCGGGGTTGGGCAAGCAGTCGCAGTAGCGGGCGATGTCTTTGGCAAAACTCACGTACGAAACCTTGCCTTCCTTGAACGTGGAGAGTACGCCGTATGCTGCCGAGGCAAGTGCTCTGCTTAGGTTTTCTTTGTTGACAAATTTTATAGCTTCCATGGGGCAGGCTTCGATACACATGGGACAGCGCATGCACAGCGGCGAGGTGTTTCGGGCTTTTCCTTCGATAATTTCCGGCAGATGCATTTCACAGGTTTCTTTGCATGTGCCGCAGCCAGTGCATTTGGCGGCGTCTATTTCTAAGCCCACTGTCCTATGCTGACGCAGTTTACCTGCCGAGGGGGTGCAGCCCATGCCCAAGTTTTTAATGGCGCCTCCAAACCCGCTGAGTTCGTGGCCTTTGTTGTGTGATATGACTATCATGGCGTCTGCTTCGGCTATGGCACCTGAAACTTCGATTTCGCCAAGGATGCCTTTGGTTTTTACTTTTCTGTAGTTTTCGCTTTTCAGCCCGTCGGCTACAATGAAAGGCGCCATGTTAAAGCCATTTGTCAGCGCAGTTATCGCGTGGTCGTAGGCATTATTGCGCTGGGCATGATAGTACGTGTTGGAGTCGGTGAGGAAGGGTTTACCGCCTGCCTCCTTGACCTTGCGAACTATCTCGTGCACAAAAAATGGTTGCACATAGTAGGGGTTACCCAACTCGCCTACATGCAGTTTGATGGCTACGAGGTCGCCCTTTTGTATGCAGTTGAAGGTGCCTGCTGCCTCGTAGAGGTGTTCAGTTTCTTGGAGGAGATTGTTGGAGGTATTCCACGGAACAAAATGTACAGTCATCGTAAACGTCTCCGTAGTAAATTCCTATGATTACTTTGGGACATTTAAAGGCTTTAGCGCCAACCGCAGTGGGACTTCTAAATCCGAGTTCGCTTTTTTTATTTGTAGCCTTATTGGTGATAATTGGTGTTTTTTCTCTCTTATTTTTAAATAATAATATAAATAGTTGAATTGTACATTCCTTAGGGTTAGATGGAGGTTAAAATGTGTCTTTAGCGCAAAGAAAATTCTTCACTGAGGTTGCAGCGCTGGCTGATAAACATGTAACAGTTGTAACAACCACTGGGAAAAAGTTCACTGGCACCCTTTTGGGTATTAACCCTGATAATCTGAGTTTATGCATAGCTGATGCAAAAGACGAGGCAGGTAAAGTTTCACACAGAATACTCCTAAACGGAAGCGTCGTAGCCCAAATTTCCAGTACAGAGAAGCCTTTCGACTTGGCCTCACTAGCTTCAAGGCTCGAAAAAGTATTCCCAACCATGGTGAAGCTTTACGAGGACAAAGGTTTCATCTGGGTCATGGACAAAGTGAAACTGACAGAACGCGGTGTAGTCGAAGGTTCAGGTCCAGCTGCTGAGCGAGTGCAACGGGTTTACGATCTGTTCATGAGCGACGCAAAAACTCAAGCTTAAATGAACCAGCGTAGTGCCTGTTCTTCTTTTTTCTTTTCTTCTTGAATATTTCTTATTAACCCAAAAGACTCCAACAACTTTTTTGTATGGTCTGCCGCAGCCTCAACTTTGGTTAAATCCACATTCAAATTCAAAAACTTGTTTAACATAGTTAACGCTTGGCTGGTGGCGACCACATCAGGATACATGCCCAACGTGTCCACGAGCAACGCGAACCCCTTGATTTTCCTTACCCTGCTGATGCCTATGATTATGCCTGCAATGCCGAAAATGTGCCCCACCATTATTTTTGTGCCCAAATCCAACGCCTCCTTTAGAGTTGCCTGGTCTGTGGCGGCGCTGTAAACGGCTGGGGTGAGTTCCACTTTCTCTTTTTTGAAGCCGCCTATGGATATGACAAAGCGGCAGCCCAACTCCTGCACGAGGTCTAAGACTTTTCCTGCAAGCTCGTACTGCCCAGGCGTGGTTAAGGCTTGGGTGTTGCCGTACCAGATGATGAGGTCGCGCCCGCCGTCTTCACGTTTAACGTAGTAGAGCTCGTTTATGGGTGAGCGTGCGCCGCCTGTTTCAGTTAGGACAGCGAAGTCTTGGAAGCTGGCGGATATTATTTCGGCGAACTTTGTTGCTTTTAGCTCGGTTATCAGGTGTAGGGCGGTGATGTTTGCGACGAAGCCTATGCCTGGCAAGCCTTCTATGAGGATGGGGTTGTTTAGTTTTGGTTTTTCGTAGATGACGATTTTGCAGACCACGCGTTGCTTCACCTGATGTTTGAGTGTGGTATTAGATGAAGCATTGTGATATAAGCATGCCTAATCTTTCAAAGTTAAGTTCCGCTCAGAGCAATTCGGAGAAACGCCATGTTTTTGTGGGTCATTTTCTCTATCGGTTCTACTCTGAAGGTGTTTGAGTACAGCGGGCTTTCGGTAACTATCGTGTGGAATTCGCCGTTTTCTCCCAAAGGGTCTGCGCCTTGGTTTTCTGACAGAAATTTTTCCGCTGTCTTGTTACTCAACGTGAACCCCAGCAATTCTTCTTTTACACGTTCCGTGTCTACGCCTATGATGACTGCTTTGAATCTGGCGCCCAATTCTCCAAGAAACATCTCCCTGAAAAGCTTCAACGTGTCTTTTTCCCAGAACGGCTCAAGCAGTCGCACGTTGCCTGCTCGACGGCATTTATCAGTTAGCCACGTTAAATGTTGTTCAACATTTATGTCTCCTGCAACAAGCGCCTCAACTTTGAGGTTTTTAAGAGTGGAAACAAGCACCTCGCCCTGCTCATCGATTTTCAAGATTGTTAATTGCTTGTTCATGGATGCTGCAAGGGTTTTTACGGCTTCCATGTTAATTGCGTGCGGCGAAGCGAAGCTTGGGACTTCATATATTAAATGTTCAACTTCGACGCCCTGCTTTTGAACAGTCTGTATAGCGTAAACTGATTCTTTGCCCCCAGAAAATAAGCAAGCAGCCTTCACCTTCAAACCGCCAGTTCCTGATTCTTATCATACTGCTCGTTTTATAAATAACTTTGATATAGCAATCGTGTTTGGCTACAAAATGCATAAGGTTCACACTTATTGTCTTTTGTTGAGTGCGTTTTTTGGCTGTTCATATTTGGGTCCTATTAGTGATTGGTGCAGTTACCTATAGTGGTGGGTTGTAGTGTGAGTGGTGTGTTAGGGTTTTTTAGGGTTCAAGTAGTAGTCTACGCGGTGGTTGACTCTATTTATAGAGGGGGGTAGGTGGCTGCAGAGAGGGGGGGTTAGACGTCAGCAGAAAAACCGAGGGGGATGAGGTAGCAGAAACGTAGGGTACCCTACTAAGGGTCAAATTTTGTTATTTTTGGGATCCTGAAAACGGGTGGAGGGAAGGGGTAAGAAAAACGATAGGGCCCTATCAGAGGTCAAAACCGTGGAAGAAATTAGATTAAGACCGTTTCAGCGATTTCTGTACTAATTGCTGTTGCAGCTGCTGGAATTGTTACAATGAACGTGGTTCCTTTCCCAAAGGTACTTTCCACGGAGATTGTTCCTCCATGCGCTTCCACTATACGTTTACAAATTGATAAACCAAAACCCATGCCTTTTGCTTTGGTCGTGAAAAGAGGTATCCACAGTTTATCTAACGTCTCCTTCGACATGCCAATGCCCGTATCGCTGAAACGCATTTCCAAGTTACCCTCAGCCGCTTGACTTTTTATGGTTAACGTCCCGCCATTTGGCATGACATCAAAAGCGTTCTTGACCACGTTCACAAAGACGCGGTTCATTTTTCCCACGTCAACTTTGACAACTGGAGCATCTTCAGTTAAATCTACAACTGTAACATTTGGGGGCTTTTGCACAAGAGAAAAGATGTTCTCCAGCAGTGATTTTGGCGTCGCTATTTCTAACTTTAATTTTATTTCCCGTGAATAGTCCAAAAGGTCATCTACGATTTTGTTTGAGTAATCAATGCTCCTGTCTATGGTTCCAAAGATTTCTTTTCCTTCATCATCCAATTCGCCGCCGTATTTTACTTTAAAGTAGTAAGTTGCTGCCCGTATACTGGTTAACGGATTACGCAAGTCATGCCCAATCATCCCAGCCAATTCACCAATTGACGCGAATCGTTCAGACCTGACAAGTTTCTCTTCAATTAGTTTTCGTTCAGTGATATCGTGAACAATAAAGGTAATTCCTATATCTTGACCTCGTTTGCTTCTCACAACAGAACCTGAAATAACAACAGGTTTTTCCTCGCCAACTTTTGTTTTGCATTTTGTTTCAAAGTTGCTAATTTCCCGCTTTTCCAACAATTCTTTACGAACATGCTCAAAACATTTTTCGTCTGCACCCAATGTGTTTATCGAGTTTCCAATTAATTCCTTTTCCCGATACCCCAAGAACTTCACTATAGACGAATTTACCAGAGTTATTTTTCCCTCAAGGTCAGCCAGAACCAGAGAATCAGGCATCGCAGAAATTATGCTCTCTGCCGCCATTGCTGGACTCAAACTTAACAACTCATAACGCCATATCGCATACACAATAAAAATGCTAAACACACTACTAGCTATATGTCCCACACGGGGCAAGTCCACATGCAACGCAGGAAATATCGAGTTTATGCAAATGGCTAGAACAATAGGAACGGCTACCCCAAAAAGCGTGAACTTTACTTGTTTTCTTTTTGTTGCATCACTAACACGATAGTAGAAACGAACAAACAAAAGAAATGAAAGAATCCCTAACAGCGCAAACCAAGCGATACTGCTTATGAAAAGCCAAGAACCCTGTGCAGTAGTGTACTCGTAACCCCAGTACGTTTGCACAGGCGGTACAGAAATAAAATTCGTTGTTAAATCAATCAAGGAAAAGACTGCAGCAGGGGCATACAGAAGCAAATAAGCACTCTTCTTTTTCAGCAATCCGTTTTGAGTGAAGAGAAGAGTAAAATGAAGAATGGATGCTATCAAAAAAGGCCATACAGAGTACATCTTGCTCCAAAAGTAGGCGACTTCATCAGTTTGCGCATGCAACATCATGAAGCCTACAAACGCCAGATAACCATTAATCAGAAAAGCCTTCGCTAAAAGTCTATTCAAAGACGCTTTTCTATTTAAGAAGTAGACAAACAGCCCCAGTAAAGAGGAAGCACCGCTTGCCGCCAAAGAAACCCAAGCAATAGCATTCATTCAATTCCTTCCAAAGACTAGTAAACCAACTAATTCGCCCAAACGAGGTTTAGCGGCTATCTTTCTTTTGTAGACCCCTATTGAAAAGAAAAAATTTGAGATATAAAAAAGGTGTGCAAACAGAATATGTATCCATAAACCTTAGCCAAAAACAACTAACCGCAAATACGCAAAAAGACTCAATTAGCCACAGTAACACCAAACGTTATTAGTTACTATTTGCTGAATACCAAAACAACGTGACCTGCCCTTGCGCGAATTCCTTCTATATTCCAGACTTGGAAAAACCGATAACCACTGGACTAACCTGCATGACGCTGGAAGACTCGACATCGTCTACGAATGCATAGTCACCAGCCTTTTCCTCTCGCATGGTTTACGCAGAGACGTGAACTTCAACGCCATACTGAGCGGTTCACCTTCGCCGCCCTTGCACTTGCGAATCGACGGCGCAGAACTCTACGATGTACGCACAGACATAGACACTTGGCAGGTTATTCTCAAGAAGATGCTCAGCGGCAAAACCCACCCAGGCATAACCACAACCAAAACTAGCTTCGAAGCACTCCTGAAAGCCAAAGCGGAAACAGCAAACATCTACGTTCTCGAAGAAGGTGGAAAAAATGTGGCTGACATAGAACTGGACCAGAATCCACTGTTTGTGCTGGGCGACCATGTTGGTTTGCCCAAGAAAGTGGAAAGCTTCGCTTTGCGTTTTGGTGAAAAAATCAGTCTGGGAAAACAACCTTACCTCGCCGCATCCTGCATAACTGTACTTAACTACCTGTTAGACTGCCAAGAAAAGAAACAACACGCACAAACTCAATAATGACGCTTAAAGTGTTCCCAGCCACGCGCTTCAACCACGCGTTTTTCGCCGTCAATATCCAGCAAAACTTCTTTGTCCCGTGTAGCTTTCCCGATGGGTAAAAGTCTGCCGCCAACAGCCTCCACGGCTGCTTCTGCTTCCGCCCACATTTTAGGGTTAACAGTAACCACTAACTCGTATTCTTCGCCGCCGTGAAGCGTCAACTCACACGCGTCCAGCCCGTTGAAATCCGCGAAGCACTTCATCTCATCAGCCACAGGCAATGCAGAAATCACAAATCCAACCCCGCTTAGACGCGCCAACTCGTGCAGACTCCAAGCTAAACCGTCACTGGAGTCGATGGAAGCGGTAACTGCGCCTGAACATTGCAAAGCTAAGCCTTCTCTCAAACGCGCCTGCGGCATACAAACCGCGCTCACCAAGACATCACGCAAGGCATCTGACGCTGGATACCCATTTAACAGAAGCTGCAAACCAGCTGCAGACTTGCCAAAAAAGCCTGTGACCGCAACAATGTCGCCAACCTTCGCGCCGCTCCGCAACATCAACGCATCTTTCTTTGTAGTGCCAAAAAGGTGAACACTAATAACGAGGTCAGACGCTTCACCTGTGTCCCCACCAACAACGTAAGCCCCATACTGCCGCGCACCCGCATTCAAGCCCTTTGCAATTTCCTCCAAATCTTTACGCATCAAACGCCTCGGCAACCCAAGCGAAACCAACGCCGCCTTCGGCGCGACACCTTTCGCCGCAAAATCGCTCACATTCATCACAACGGCTTTGCGCGCAGCCTGCCACAAACTCATACCTCTGGGAACATCCGTCTTATCCACAAGCATATCCGTCTTCAAAACTGCAACTTCACCATCAACTGCAACGGGCACAGCAGAAACATCATCTCCAAAAGGCACAACCCAATCAGGCATAGGCTCAAAAAACCGCCGCATAACCTCAATAATCTTATGCTCACCTAAACCACCAACCCCACTACCATTATGCCCAGTAACTTTCCGCCTACTCAAACCTCAACCCACCCAAAAACCTCAAACCAACACACCCACAAACACTAAACTAAGCACCCAACAGCATTTAAAACTGGTGCCAAAACCCAACCGCCCACGCTCAACATTTAAAAATGCCAACCACAACACTCATAGAACAGATGCTGCGCCTCGATAGCTCAGCCCAGTGGAGCGGCTGCCTCGTAAGCAGCAGGCCGCGGGAGCAAAGCCCGCTCGAGGCTCCTACCATTCCCTTCCGCGTCCCCTCCTCAGCCTTTTAAATATCCACGCAACCGCGTAGGCATGCAACCCAACCGGTCAATACATGACTACGAGCAGCGGCTTGCCCGCGCGCGCTTCACTTGTTTGAGGTTTTAGCGTGTGTTATTCTGGCAATTAGGCAGTGGACTGATTTGAACCCACGTGCTGATGAAGACATAGCGCGCAAAACAATTTGGAACCCTAAAAGTTTTCTCTTAAAAAGAGCAAGTTTTACACAGCTTAAAAAAAGGGTTGGTACCAGTGGCGGTCCGGGTAACCTCATATTCTACGTTTTACGCGCGCAAAAGATATGATGTTACTCTTTGCGTTGGTTTAAAATGTGAAAGCGGACGCTCATGAAAACGAAAACCGCCGCGTAACCTCCAAGAACTGCAATGTTTATGATTGGACCAAAAAACCCTCCAGTGCCCAATCCGTACCTGGCAAGCTCAACGGTATGAGTTAAAGGCGAAAGCAAAGAAACAACTTGCATCCAAGTCGGCAAGTCTCCTATTGGTGTGAAAATGCCGCTGATGAAGAGTAATGGTATGCGAACAAAGTTTAGAGGCATCATTACTTGCCCTGGCGTTTGACCTGGAATTGATGCAAACATTATCCCTAAAGCGGAGAAGGCAAGAGAAGAAAGCGCAAAACACGCAATTAGGGCTCCAACGTTGACTATCTGCGAGCCAAAGAAAGACACGCCCACTATTACAGGGATTATCGAGATACCCACGCCATAGATTATCCCTGCAAGGGTTTTGCCCATTAATACAGAAAGAAGCGTAACTGGTGCTGTTAAGAACCTGTCAAAAGTCTGATTCGCGCGTTCCATCGGTATTACAACGGGGCCTATCGAGGAAGAGGCAAAGAATAGAGTTTGAGCGATAAGCATCGGAATTTGCTGAGCCAATGGAATGTCTCTGCCGATGCTGAAGGAAAGAAACAGAGTGAACGGAAAGAGGATGCCAAACATGAGCGCAGCAGGCTTCGTGTAGTAGGTGAGCATGTCTTTAGTTGCAATTGCCCACGCTACCCGAATCTCCCGCATAAACCGACTCGAATGCGAACCGCTTATCGTTACCTTATCCTCCACGTTATTTTTTATCATTTGTTTTTGTCGCTCCTCTTTGATTCCTCAGTTGTTGGCCTAATGCCCGTCAAATTCACAAACACATCTTCCAAGCTCGGACCCAAGGTGTTGACGGTGATAAGATTAAGATTGTTACTCTGTGAATAATTCCACACTGAAGCTAGCACACTGGATGGGTCGTCGGTAAAGAGCCTAAACTTATCGCCTTCTTTAACTACTTCTCGAATATCGGGAAATTCCTTTAAATCATTCAACGCGTTGACGGGTGTAGAAGCAAAGGCGACCTCTACGGATTGCAGACCTTGTATTGTTCTTTTGAGCTTTTCAGGTGTATCGATGGCAGCGATTTTGCCACGGTTGATTATGGCTACTCGATCGCACATCTGGCTGGCTTCTTCGAGGTTGTGTGTCGTTATGAAAATAGTTAGACCTTCCTGGTTCAGTTTTCGAATTGTTTCTCGGATAATGAGTACACTCTGCACATCCAACCCTGATGTGGGTTCGTCGAGGAACACAATGCTTGATCTGTTCATTAGTGCCATGGCGATGCAGATGCGTCTTTTCATACCTCTTGAGAAGCCCTGAACTTTTTCTCTTCGTCTTTCATAAAGCCCAAACATTTTAAGAAGTTCTTCAGCCTTGGTGTCTCGTAACTCCTTGGGCAAGTCGTAGAGCTTCCCAGTGAAGACAAGGTTGTCCCACGCTGAGAGTTCACTGTAGATGTTGCTGACGTCGGGAACTATTCCCATCTGCTCCTTAGCCTGAATGGGTTGACGCTGAATGTCATAGCCCATTACGGTTGCGGTTCCTTCTGTAGGCTTAGATATTCCTGTTAGCATCCGTATGGTTGTAGTTTTTCCAGCGCCATTGGGACCTAAGAAACCGAAAACTTCGCCTTTCTTTGTTTCAAAGTTTATGTGGTCCACTGCCAAGAGTTTGTCGTAATATTTGGTCAAATTTTTAGTTTCAACCGCGTTATCCACAGCAAATCACCTTGTTTTTGTTAACCCACCTTTTTAATGAGGATCTTGGATGCCTAGCATCGTTAGCCTCTCTCGGCTTAGTATGCCTCGCGCTTCACCTGCTGGAGCAAATATCATTTCGCCGCCTGCCAACTCAAATTGTTCATTGCCCACCGTGAACAAGCCTTTCCCGTCTATTACATAGAAGCATACACTGTACGGTTCAGGACGTGAAGGTATTTCTTGACCGGATTCTAGGCAAATCAGCACCACGTTGAAATTGGTGGTTTTCAGCAAATCTTTCTTCACTGGGCGACGGTCTTCTATGGTGCTTAGCAAACCTTCTTTTTGAGAAAACTCTGCAAGTTTGTTCAAATCAAATATCACTGTCAATTTCTACTCCTCACAATCTTTCTCTTTTTCTGAGAAATGCGTATCGTAAAACTGAACTAAACTGTCCATTAATTGCCTTCGACTCTTCACCATTTCTATCCCCTCTTTGAGGACTTTGACTCCAGTTTCGGTGATTGTGTAAACTCGACGATCAGCACCCGCCTCTTTCTTCTCCCACTCTGAAGTCACCAAACTGCGCTCTTCCATTCTTCTGAGCATAGTGTAAATGGCGCCGGGCTCGGGAATATACTTCTCCGCGGTTATTTTCTGCAATTCCTCCATTATTTGGTATCCATACGAAGGTTTTTCATGTAAAATTCGCAGAACCAGCAGTTGGATGAGTCCTCCACCGGAATAATGGCAGCTTCCATGTCTGTGTCCATCATTACACATAAGTATCAATGATATATGTAGCCTTGATACATATATTGATATTGGCGAAATAGCTTCTATAGATTCATCTCATCCCATAACAAACCAGCATGGTCTAGAAACGGGATTATGTTTTGTGTAGAGCAACTCCATACCACATGAACACTTTAACTATCACGGTTATTATTACACCGCTAACTGTACGCGTTAACACAGTAATCGAAAATCCAACCACCCCGGGCTATTGCTGTACATGCTCTGGTATACCGTTTTCTTTGAAGTTCTTTGACTGTGGCTTGTTTCAAGGTTTGGTTCAGAACTGGTCCCAGTCAAATTACAAAAAAGGGGTTGTTTGAGAAAATGGTGCTTATTCAGTTCTGGAGTGGTGGGGCTGCCCGAACTAACCGCGCTGGAGTTGAATAAGTTTAAAACAAAAAAAGAAAGGAAAAAAATTTGTTTTCAGTATAAAAGTGTATGTGGAGTGGCGCCGTCGAAAGGATCTGACAAAACTTATAAGTTAAGTGTACTTAACATGTTTGCAGTGATTAAACATGAACCCTCAAAATCTAGGCCAGGATTTTGAGGATGGGAAACGGAACCGACTGGCATAAGCCCGCTCGAGGCTCCATTTTCTGTCTCCTAAAAGTTCTTTATTTGAATTAAGAATGGAAACTTGTTGTTCCGTGAGAAAGAAAGCAAAGAAAAGGTTGCTGTTTACTCTTCTTCTGAGGGCGCTTCCTCATCTTTCGCTTTTACAGGCGGTTTATCCGTCAAAAGCCTGTACTTGCGGGCTTTGGAGTCAATCATCTCGTTTTCGAAAAGTTTCTTCAAAGACTTGAAGACTTTTTTGGTGGGCTGTTCTGTTTTATCGGCAAGTTCTTGGAGAGTTAATCCTGCGGCTGCTGATTTTAACGCGGCTATGACGGATTCGTCGACTTTGTTGAGTTTCATATTCTGTTTCCCCTTTGGGCTATGTATGTTGCTGTTTTTATGGGTGGTGGAGTTTTTCAATTTTGCGGTAAGCAACAGCACAAAAATTATGTAAAATCAAGTTTTCATCTTGAATCAGTGAGGACAGGGTCAACCCCTCCTAAACGTTCAGTGTAGTCGGTTTTGTTTTCCGAAAAATATATTTCCTCCTCCTCAGTTCACCCAAGAAGAATAAGCACGGTTTTATGCAGCTGTGCCAATCAAAAAATGACCATTAAAAGGAGACTGTGTTGCAAGTGAAACCTGTTGAGGTTAATTCGCTCAGAAAGAGTTACGGCAACCTAAAAGCCGTAGACGGAATCTCATTCACCGTTAACGAGGGAGAAGTCTTTGGGCTCCTTGGACCAAACGGGGCAGGAAAAACCACCACCATAGAAATTCTGGAAGGTCTACGCAAAAAAGACGAAGGCACCGCGAAGGTACTGGGGTTTGACCCATGGCAGAAAGGTTACGAACTTCACAGAAAAATCGGGGTCATACCGCAAGACTTCACCTTCTTTGAAAAACAAACTCCAAGAGAAGGCATAAAATACTACGCGGACCTGTTCAACGTTAAAATTGACCCTGACGAAATCCTCAAAGAAGTCCTGCTGGAAGACTCAGCCAAAAACCTTTTTGAAAATCTTTCAGGAGGACAAAAACAAAAGATGGGTCTTGCTTTATCACTCGTGAACTCTCCTGACCTTCTCTTCTTAGACGAACCAACAACAGGATTGGACCCAAATGCGAGAAGAGCAATCTGGGAAGTCATACGCGGACTAAAAGCCAAAGGCAAAACAATCATCCTAACCACGCACTACCTAGACGAAGCACAGCAACTCTCCGACAGAGTCGCCATCATGGATCACGGGCGCATCGTGGCTATGGGAACTTCAGATGAAATAATCGAAAAACATGGTTCAGGAGAAAGACTGCAAATCCACGGAAGCGAAAAATTAGCCGATTACATCAGGGCAAACACGGAGTTGAAAGTTGAGTACAGCAACGGGGTAATCAGCATTCCGCTTAAGCAGAAAATTGATGCTCTAGCCGCGCTGGCAGCTGCCGAACAATCTAAAATGGATTGGGGCGAAATCCAAACGCGCCGTGACAGCTTAGACGACGTGTTTGTCCGATTAGTAAGTGGAACCATGGATGAACATGGAGAAATTA
The DNA here is from genome assembly GCA_937873375.1 of Candidatus Bathyarchaeota archaeon. Lineage (GTDB taxonomy): Archaea > Thermoproteota > Bathyarchaeia > Bathyarchaeales > Bathycorpusculaceae > JADGNF01. The sequence continues at coordinate 3,108 of CALMWK010000030.1, read as the reverse complement.
CCGGAAAAAGCGTTCATGATAAATCCAGTAATCAAAGGAGGCAGTAAGTTGGTCAGCACAAAAAGAATCGCAGCAGATTTCAAAGTATTTAGTCGCGGGTATTTAAGAAACAAATTCGGGTTATTCTTTGGTTTAATCTTCCCAATAATTCTTATATTGATTTTCGGCGCCATTTTTTCAGGCAGTTCTTCAGGAACAATAACAGTATATGCCCAGAACAAAGATACGGGTCCCTTCCCCACGCCACAGATGGACATAGCCACACAATTCTTGAACGCATTAAACAGTTCAGGCACAATTCGCGTCGTTACGGTTGCTGCTTCAGAAAACTTCTCACAGTACCTTGCAGACCATTCAGCATCGGAGGGAATTGTCATTCCTGAGAATTTCTCTGCTAATTACTTGACTGCTCAGCAAGTAGATGTAACAGTCTATGGCAACCCTACATCAAGCACCAGTGGCATCGTAACTGGCACAGTTAGCGGAGTGGCGAACTACTTCAATTTACAACGTTTCAATGGTTCAATGGTCATAGGCTTGACGCAGACTACGGTTAACACTCAGCAAACAAAGTACGTGGACTTCCTGATTCCAGGTCTAATTGGCTTCTCTATACTGGTAAGCCCTATGTTCTCTCTCGTTAACATATCCTCGGAATATAAGAAGACAAAATTGTTCAAGCAACTCTCACTAACGCCACTCACCAAAATGGAGTGGTTAGCCTCTAAGGTGCTTTTCTACATAGTACTCTCCGTAGTTTCCTTTTTACTCATGGTAGCCGTAGGAGTTTTTGCCTTTGGTGCGCACGTCACATTAACCCTCTGGCTCATACCCTTCCTCATCTTAGGCCCTATGCTTTTCGCTGCATTAGGTATGCTTGTTGGAACAGTAACAAAGAACCCTGAAACTGCAGGCGTAATCGGAAACATAGTGACGTTCCCGATGATGTTCCTCTCAGGCACATTTTTCCCAATCAGCATCATGCCAGAATACCTGCAGGGCATTGCACATGTGCTGCCTTTGTACTATATAATCGAGGGCTTAAACGCAGTCATGGTGTACGCTAACTACGCGCAGGCATTGATAGACATCGCAGTAGTTACAGCAATAACAATTGTTATCTTTGCAGCGGCAGTAAAACTGTTCAAATGGCGAGAAGACTAGCACTCTAAAGCTTCACCCCTCTTTATTTTAGCTTAAACCTTAAGGGCAGACAATGTGTGAATAGCCCAAAATCTTTTTTTATTTAAGCCTAAACGCTTGGAAAAAACTGCGAAAAAAGGTTTTACCGTGCGGGTTTCCGTTTTGCCCAGCACGCACGACAGTAAACGGGGCGGTCCTTGGCAGGTTTAAACGGAACAGAGCATTCGTTTTTGCAGTCCGCGCAAACCGCCGTGTACTTAATTTTTTTACTGGTTTTCTGGTCAGGGTTAAACATGCGGTAACGTGCCAACCGTGGCCAACCAGTCTTGGCGTACTGAAGCATTTGTGGTTTTTCTTTCAGCCAACGCATCATGTGGAAAAAGTTTTTCGCCCGCTTCTCGTCCCGTTCAGGTAAGGGTTCATAGCCAAGGTTTCTGACTTCGTCAAGATAGGCAATTTCAATTAGCCTTTGAGGTTCACCGACCACTTTGATTCGGCGGATGCGTTCGTCGCCGTACACCTTGCGCAACTCCTCAACGGCTTGGTCAAATATGTAGCCTTGGCAAATATGAACTTCCTCTTCGGGCTTAAGTTCCAACTTGTTTAGTAATTGCGACACAATTTTTGATGTCTGACTCAAGTACTCTTTTTTCTTGAAAAGTTCTGGCTGGAAGAATTTTACGTCTACGATGTCGTATGTGAATTCTTTGGTTTCGTCGCGGTAAGCACCTATGACTACGCCGAAAAGCAGGTCTCCGCTACCCGCGTCGTCCACCGTGATTGTCACTGGGAATCGCGTCCTTTTCTTCATTCATGTTCTGCCGTGTATAAAAACTGTCCGTCAAAGTTCTGCGAAGTGTACCGTGAAAAACATAACATCCTTTGATGCCTTTGGTGGCGAGTAAAACATTTGGAAAACTTCAGTCCAACCTCTGGCAAACCGGAAATTTCCTCTTATAATTCGCCTAACTACAACATGGGTTATTGCAAATGCCGCATAATAAACTTGTAAGTGAGCACATACCGAAAATTTTAAGAGCAGAACGCATAACATCAAGCAAGCAAAAAACCTCGTTTTCACGTCACACTCACTGGAGAGTACAGTATAACCGTAACAAACTTAACTGGAGGCGAAAAGAGGAATGAACCAACAGTCTCTTTCGTCAACGCTTAGAAGGGGATTTGGCAAGTGGCGATTGTTACTGTTAGTTTTCCTTGGGGTCTACGCTTTTTTGTTGCTGCTGGATTTGACGTCAATGCCACTTTACTGGGACGAAGCAAACAACCTAATAGGCGGACTACTCCTCCTTCGCGGCTACTTTACACGATACTTGGAATCTAACATGTTTTACCCTCCCCTCGCTGATGTGGCAATCGCAGGGTACTTTGCTGTAGGAGGGATAAGCGTTTTTTCAGGTCGATTGTTAGGCGTAACATTCGCGGTTCTTTCAGTTTGGGCAACATTTGAGCTTGCAAATAAACTATACGACGCCAAAACAGCAGTCATCGCAAGCATTCTACTGGGAACCATGACCGGCTTTGTTTGGCTTGCAAGATTGACGATGTTAGAAACCATGCTTGTCTTTTTCTTCACAGCAACGATTCTGCTGTTTTTTATGTGGTTACAGAAGCACGAAAACAAATATCTAGTGCTCAGCGGCGTAACCTTAGGCTTAGGTTTTCTCACTAAGTACCAAACCATAATCGCGCTTATCGCTATGGTTGGCGGCATTTGTCTTTTATGTCGTGGCTACATAAAAGCTAAGCTCACGAGGTTCCCGCTTCTAATTTTAACTGCCATACTCATAGCGCTACCTTGGATAATTATTGCTTACCAATCTTACTCGACAGGAATGTTAAACCAGTGGCTTTATGCGCTACAGATGGGCAACCCCGAGAAATCCTTGTACAGCATGCGATTTCCCGCCCCCGTTTTTTATCTGATAGAAATGGTTTGGCCTTACA